>CAKUTY010000283.1 GCA_934692455.1 uncultured Erysipelotrichaceae bacterium | reverse complement strand
AAATATATTTACCCTTATACTTTTTAGAGGCAATCACAATCGTCTTTTTATTCAATTGATTAAGAATCGTATTAATCTCATTATTCCTACTTGAACAAATAAAGATATTCTCATTAGAACCGATAGTCAAAATATCCTTATAGTGATTTCGATAATCATCGATTTGACCAAAAACGATCTCATCATACTTCTTATATTCATTTCTTAACTCAATAACTTCCTTCTTTTGAGGCTTTTTAAAATCAATACTTGTAACCTCGATATTCATATCCCTTGTCGTATCAATTATCTTATTAGTCACATAAGATGCGACAGTTTGTCTTTCTTGTTGTTTATAAGACTTCTTAGATATTACATTTAAACGATTATCCAACAAGGAAACCTCATAATCATCCTTATCATCAATATCCTTCTTACTATAGAAACTCTTTGCCAAATAGATGTTCTCATCAACACTCAAATAAAACTGTCCAGCTTCCGATAAATAAGCAGCATCCTTGCGCTTAATAATGTCATTAGAATCCTTCTCACTTAAAACTTTTAAGGCAATCTTAAACCTACTATTTGACCAAATCTCATCATCTATAGCGCCAGATGGTCTCTGTGTAGCTAATATTAAATGAACACCTAGGCTTCTACCAATTCTAGAAAAAGAAATCAATTCCTTAATAATACTTGGATTATCCTTCTTTAACTGAGCAAATTCATCCACCACAATAAGTAAATGCGCCATCTTAGGAAAACCAAAGTTTTGATAATCAGAATCCAAATAATCATCGATATTCATAATCGAAGTCATTAACTTATTAGACAACTTTTTAAACAAAGTCTGTCTTCTTTTACATTCATGATCTAATGCCACTATCATCCTCTCAAAACCTGATGGTTCTAGATTATCAATAGAACCCACAATATGAGGCACTGTTCCCTTTTGGCTTGTCAGGGATTCCTTAATGCCACCACCCTTATAGTCAATAAGAATAATATTTAGATAATCTGGACGATATCTAATACACAACGACAACAACATTGACACTATAAGTTCTGATTTACCAGAACCTGTTGTACCTGCTATAAGGCCATGTGGCCCCAAATTTCTTTCATCCAAATCAAAATACAACAATTCTCTTCCCATATAGGCAAAATCAGCCCTTAAGCCAATTTGTTTCTGCTTATAAAAAGTTTCAATATCGAAATTATTAAACACTTCTTTAAAAGTTAAATCACCCTCATCACTTCTTATCCTTTGATAATCACTAAGCAGTTCACAAGCGCTCTTAAAATCAATCGACTCTTCATTATAGATGAATTCATAATCTTCTTTACCCTTAATTATTCCCTTATCATTCTTAAAATATAGAACACTCTCACTATCCTTATAAATATTATTCTCATCTTCCACAAAATACATAAGAATAATATTAGGATTAGTAAAATGATAATCCAAACGACTATTAGCCATAAGAACCAAAGGCTTATCCAACTTTAAATTATTTAATTCCTGTAACTCCTTATATTC
>CAKUTY010000282.1 GCA_934692455.1 uncultured Erysipelotrichaceae bacterium | reverse complement strand
AAGAATATAATCACCATAAAGTCCTTTATCACACATATAGCGAATTTTTTCATAAAGGCATGTAATGCCATATTTATTCATTACATTTGTAAGATTATTTTGAAAACTATAATTCAAAAGTCTTGACGCAATAAACTCCCAATTCGGAGCTTCTGGTGTTGTTAATTCAACAGCCGCTTTAACAAGAGCAGCATAACATTCTTCTTCGCTCATCGAAGGCTTATAAAAGCTATCAAATTTAGCCTGAAGTGCACTTAAAGAATAACTTTCATCATTGAAATCACTTTGAACTATCCTCAAAAGTTCATCAAGCTTGTCATCACCAGAAACAGCTTCGACAATAGAAGCTCGTGCCTGACGTAAAATAGAACGCTTTTCTCTATAAAGGATATAAGCCTTAGCCACATCATACCAGCCATATTCCATAAGAACACGTTCCGCCTCATCTTGAACCAACTCAACAGTTAGACCCTCATCATTAGGTAATCTAGACAATAGGGTTGTTAATAGTTTAGAAAGTTCTTTTTCATCAATCTTTTTCCCCTGACTAACAAACGCTTTTTCTAAAGCACTTTTTATCTTCCCTGGAATAAATTCAACAAGTTCTCCATTTCTTTTTCTTATTTTCATAATATATACTTCTTCCCTCATCTTGTTTAATGTATTGATACACCTTATTCTTATTTATAATTATTGTTGATTTATTAGATAGGGTAATTATATTAGCAACAAGATATCGGGGTCAAAGAATTTGCCCTTCACAAACTTGATGTATAACATTAGCCTGTATTAGTTCCTTTTTTTGACTTATTTAGTTGTTGCCACTTAATGAAGTTTAAAAAAGTTCACTGTCGTTCACGTTAATAGTTAGCCAGATTTGGCTAGCTATTTTTATACTTGTTTTAGATATAATTTAAGTAATGATTGATACTCACTTCTATAATGGTTCAACAAATAATAATAACTATGATAGCTTTGATTCTTATCTAGCAAAATATAAAGGTGATAAACCTAACTTTAAATCAATCATATGGAAAAACTATGATTGGTTAAAAGAAATAGATAATAGTGGACAAGCTAGAGAGACAATACTAGATAATATTCAAAGAACTTTATTATGTAAAACTATGTATCTAGGATAGACGTCTTTGATTGTGACACTTGTGATAACTGGATTATGTTGTTTAGACATTGCCATTCAAGATTTTGCCCAAGTTGTGGTATAAAACTTCAAAAGATATTAGCTTGTAAAGCTGAAGTAATGTGTATTGATGTTAAGCACAAGGCTATGGTATTCACTATACCTTTTGAATATAGGGAATACTTTAGTAAAGATAGAGACGCCTTAAACATATTATTTATAGCTTCAAGAAACACTTTGATGAAAGTATTTAATAAATCATTATTTGATAAAGTTAGAAGAAAGAAAGGAATAGTTAAAAATCCTAAAGACAATTTATATTTATTTAGAAACTATACTGGTTTAAATATATTTGGTGAAATAGCTACTCTTCATACTTT
>CAKUTY010000281.1 GCA_934692455.1 uncultured Erysipelotrichaceae bacterium | reverse complement strand
ATTTCTGACATGAATGGATAAATATCTTTAATCCATAAAATACCCAAGATTCCCCAGAATAATGAATATAATAGGCAAATTCTACCGTTTATATTAAAAGGGAAATTAGAATAGTCCCAAGAAGTTGATCCAAACATTAGTTCTTGAAAGTAGGAACATAAATATTCAACAATACTTCCAGTGATAAAACCACCGATGAAGGAATAGATTCTTGATCTATTACGATACTTATATAGAAAGGCTGATAATACTAAAGCACCAAAACCATATACTAGATTAAATGGCCCCCATATTAGGCCAACTCTAGATTCGTAATGGCCTCTTGTGACAATACAGAATATTGTTTCGATCACAACACCTGCAAAACAGCCAATAAAGAAGACCCAGAATAATTTATAGAAAGTATTTCCTTTCGCAAAGTGATTACTCTTGTTTTCTTGATAATCCAACATGGTATTAGGCTTACTAATTACTTTCTTATTCTTATCTACCCTTTCCTCATACTTCTCATATTCTTTAATTTGAGTCTTAATAGTATCAGCCGTCTTGTTGCACTTACTAGCAGAATCTAAGAACAATTTAGAAGCATCATTTAAAAGATTATATTCTTCTAATAGATTAGCCTTTAATTCAGGCATCTTAGAAATCTCTTGTTTCTTAGCAAGCTCCTCTATTTGAGAATTAATAGTCTCGGTAGTATCTTTCTCTAGCTCTAATAAATTATCTTTTAAAGCTGTATATTTAATCTCTAATTTTTTGTTCATAATACTTATTATAGTTTTCCTTCATACAATTCGCAAAATGTTTAATTTCATAATCACATGTCTTTAAATATACAAACGAAAACGGAATAGGCTTCGCAAAATTTAATGGTATGATTGATGCATCTAAAAAATCCATTGATAGATAGTTTGTACAAAACAATAGATTATTCTCTTTAATACAATCTTGATACTTATTAGCTAAGTCATTTTCCTTGTCGATTATAATAACATTTGAATTATCTTTAAGTATTTGAATAACTTCATTAATTTCTTGGCAAGAACAAACTCCATTAATATAAATATTAAAATCTTTAATATCATTTATCGTTATTGTCTTATTATTTGCGAGCCTATGAGTTTTAGGAACAAGCAAGCCTGGCTTGATTGAAGTGATTATTGTCTGTTGATAGTATTTGTTTAATTTTTCTAAGCTAGAACCTATAAGAATATCAACTTGCTTTCCTAGCTTATCTAAATTATCTTTTACAAAACAATAGCTTTCATCTATTTCAACAATATCAACTTGATAATTATTATTATTATTAAAAAGCCACTTAAACACGATATCAGTATTCCCAAGTAAAAAATGGCGAGATAAACCTACTCTTATCTTGTTTTTTCTATCAGCCTTTAATTTTAATAAACACTCATCATAAATGTTTTGCATTTTCTTTACTGCAGCATACAAAATCTCACCTTTTTCCGTTAAGATAACACCCTTAGAACTTCTTTCGAATAAGTTAACACCAAGTTCTTTT
>CAKUTY010000280.1 GCA_934692455.1 uncultured Erysipelotrichaceae bacterium | reverse complement strand
GTATGACGTAGATGGTGATTTATTGAGCAAAATCAAAAGAAATAAAGTTAGTGAAGAAGATATACAAGAAAAGTTGCCTTCATTAGATGGCTGGTTAAGTGGTAAATACGAGTATCTTCGGTCTATTCCATTATGTAGTACCAACAAAAGTGAATTTACCGACTTATATTATCATTTTAATGAAGCAGCTATAGAAGAAGGTAGAACCTTTAATGATGATGAAATAGACAATGGAGCATCGACCTGTGTCTTAACTTCTAATATCTATCTTTATAAAGACGGTTCTTTTACTGAAGTTGAAGTTGGTGATCATATTAAATATAGTATTGCCCAAGTACTTAACGGTGAAGTAAATATTTATGAAGAATATGAATTCGAAGTAATTGGTATCTTAAATGGAGACAAATATCGTAATCATAATGATGTTGTTGGTAGATATTATGTCATTATTCCTGAAATAACATTTATGGAGATATATGAAGATGTTAAGTCTTATAAATTAAGTGAGTTTGATTATATTAGGACTTATCCTAGCATCATTACTTTAAATTCTTTTAATGATATTGATAAGTTTGTTGAAAAAATAGGGGAACTAAATGAATTTGGTGACCGCAACTATAAATATGAAACAGCCTTAGATGCCTACTATGGCTTTGCGGGTAATTTAGATACCTTGTCTTTGAATTCGGACATCTTATTTAAGTTCTCTTTTGTCGTATCTATCTTATTAACTATCTTTATCGTTAGTCTAGACTTAAATAGACGTAAAAAGGAAATAGGCTTATTAGCTTCTTTAGGAGAAAGTAAAGTTGCTATCATGGTACAACTGGTACTTGAATATTTAATAATCATTGTCTTTACGATGATAATAGCGGCTTTTGTGTCTAATATAATATCTAATCAATTCATCGATAAGATTGATCTAAATCCTGAAGTAAGTGACATCTTTAATGATAAGACCCTTGATTATTCCGATAGTATATCGATTTTAAATAAGACTAAGTTGGCTATTAACTTTGTTGATTTAATCAAAATATGTTTAATTCAAACTGTAGTTATCTTGTTTACGATAATACTAAGCACAATACAAATTTTTACTATCAAAGTAAGAAAAATAATGATTGATGAATAGGAGGATTCTATGGAAGAAATATTAGAAATTAAGGATTTATCATACTACTACAAAGATGGTTCTAATACTAGAGTAATTTTTGATAAGTGTAACTATAGTTTTGAACAAGGAAAATTTTATTCTATTGTTGGGGAATCAGGAAGTGGTAAGACAACGCTACTAATGTTACTAGCAGGGCTAGACGAACCAAAGGAAGGTAGTGTCTTATATAAGGGTGAGGATATCAAGGATATTGGTTATGACAATTATCATAAGAAGGATGTTCAAATTATTTTTCAAAACTATAATCTATTAAATTACTTGAATGCCTATGACAATATCTTAACTGCCATCAGCATTACTGATAAAAAAAGAAGAGTTAATAAGGATATGTTAAATGGCTATTTAAGTCGTTTTG
>CAKUTY010000279.1 GCA_934692455.1 uncultured Erysipelotrichaceae bacterium | reverse complement strand
GATATAGCTCATCCTCTAATCGATTCAAAGAAGGTAGTCTTAAATACTTATACTTTAAGTAATCCATATAGAGGAATTGTAATATCTGGTACTAATACTGGTGGTAAGACCGTTGGCCTTAAGCTAATTGGTTTATCTGTTTTAATGTCATATCTAGGTATTCCTGTTTTGGCAAGTGAAGCTAATATTCCATTCTATGAAAATGTATATATTGATATCGATGATAATCAATCAATTACTAACGCTTTAAGTACTTTTAGTGCTCATATTTCTAATATTAATAATATTTTAAATAGAGCCAATGAAAATTCTTTAATCTTGATTGATGAACTTATTTCAGGTACCGATCCAAAAGAAGCTCAGGCTATCTCTTTAGCTATTTTAAAAGAAATATTAAGATCTAAGGCTTACTTTGTCATTACGACCCACTATGATGATATTAAGGAGTTTGCCTATAACGAAGAATCTATTTTGTTAAGTTCTGTTGGTTTTGATATGGAAAAGTTAAAGCCAACTTATAAGTATATTGAAAATTCTATTGGTGTTTCTAATGCGATAGATATCGCATCACGTTATTTCGATAATCAAAGACTGATCGAGGATGCCAAGGATTATTTGAAGATTAATCAAACTAAACAAGAAGAATTGATTGAAAGATTGGCTAAGGAAATAGCCGAGAATGAAACTATTAAGAAGTCTTTAAGTGAAGAACTTGAGAAGAATAGATTACTACAAAGTGAACTCGATACAAAGATAGCTGAATTTGAAAAAGAAAAAGATATTATAAGAGAAAAGTATCATAAGGAATTAAATGACTATATCGAAAAGATAAAGGAAGAAGCTTATGATAAGTTAGAAAGTATCAAGGATAAGGAAGATGAAAAAGTTATTCATGAGATTAGTAATTTAAAGAAGAATACTTCAAAGATTGAAAAGAAACCGGTAGTTTTTGAAGTCGGTGATCTTGTTAGAATTGGCGATTCTAATGGTGTTGGTGATATTGTTGAATTAAATGGCAAGAATGTAAGTGTCAATGTCAGAGGCATGATTATTAAGACTAAGACTAATAATCTAACTAAGTTACCTAAGAAACAAGTTAAGAAAGAATATGTGCCAAGACAGAGAATGGAAAGAGTAAAAAGAGAAATCAATTTGGTAGGTGAAAGGGTTGAAGATGCTCTTGCTTTACTTGATCCATACTTAGATAGTGCCTTTGGCTCTGGTTTAAGTGAAGTTAAAGTAATTCATGGTGCTGGTACGGGACAACTTAGAAATGGCATTCGTGAGCATCTTAAGAAGAATAAGATTGTTAAGGAATTTGGCAATGGCGATATATATGATGGTGGTGGTAATGTCACTATCGTTAAGTTTAAGAAATAATGGATATTAAGGATAAATTAAAGACCTTACCTCTAAAGCCTGGTTGTTATTTGATGAAAGACAAGGATGACAAGGTTATCTATGTTGGGAAAGCTATTAATTTAAAGAATCGTGTGAATTCTTATTTTAGGGGTGCCCATGATTATAAG
>CAKUTY010000278.1 GCA_934692455.1 uncultured Erysipelotrichaceae bacterium | reverse complement strand
CTTCATAGATAATCATTTCATCTTTATCATAATTATAGTGTTCATATACTTTTAAATAGATATCTGGTGCTGGTTTAGAATTTTTGATTTCATCACCAAATACCATATAGTCAAAGTAGTCAATGATACCTAAATTTGTAAGTACTTTTACTTGTTTCTCTCTATATGTTGATGTGGCAATGGCCATTTTAATATTATGTTCCTTACAATAGTTAAGGATGTTAAGGGCACCTTTTTTAAGTTTATATGGTTCTTTTTCTAGAAGTTCATCTCTGATTTTTCTAAAATCTTCTAAATATTTATCATAATCAAAAGAATCATCTTGAGTGCTTTCAATAAGCCTTTGTCCTGCAGCTTTATTTTGGCCAATGATACCCATGATGGCTGACATAGGAATATTATAATGGTTTACTTCCAAATTTTTTAAAGCAGCTTTTACATAAATAGATTCAGAATCAACTAGTGTTCCATCAACATCAAAAATAACTAATTTAATCATACTCATAATTATAAACCTATATTGTCATTGTTCCTTTCGCAAGGTCGTTTGCCATAAATGGTACGAAGTAAAAAGGAACAGTTAATAGCTTTTGAGTTTCGTTGTACCCATAATTGTTTCTTGATACTTTTATCGCAAATTCGAATTTGTTGTGGTCAGAGAACTTCTTAAGGGAATTAAGTGAGCCCTTATTCTTTTTAACATCAATAGGATATAGCTTGTTGTTTGATTCAACGATGAATTCAAGTTCAGCTGAGTCTTTGCCTTTCCAATAGAATAGACCGTGTCCCTTAACTTTTAATTCATTTGCGACAAAGTTTTCATAGAAAATACCTGATAGAACATTTTCTCTATCATTAGATAAGAAAGATGCGGCATTGATATCACTTTGGTAAGAGAACATACCAATATCATTTAAATATAATCTAAAGTAAGATTCGTTTTCTTGAATAAGCGGCATGGATACATGTTCCTTTAACTGGAATGATTGGTTTATTATATGTGCCATTGATAACCAATTAATTGCGGTATAGTAGTCACGTGTCTTACTGTTTTCTTTTAGAAGTCCAGGTGAGAAGTTTTTAGCTTCTTTGTTTAATTCTTTATAGATGTTTTCAAATAACAATCTAGAACGAACAATTGATTCTCTGCTTGCTTGGTATAGTTCCATATCTGATAGATAGTTATCATATAAGGTTTTAAGTATTCTTTGAGAATCTAAAAGGCTACCACCATTTAAATAAACATCAACAACTTCTGGCATCCCTCCTACTAATAAATATTTATATACATAGTCTAGAGCCATTTCGTGTATCTGATTACTTAGTGGTTTCTTTTCGTTATAAGCATTTAATACCGCTTTATATAGATTATGGTTGGCGTTTAAAAGAAATTCATCAAAAGACATAGGGAAGATATTGATTTGATCTATCTTGCCTACTGGGAATAAGAATTGTTTATTAGAAACTTCTCTTTGAAGTTTTACACGCACCATAGACCCAGTTGCGATAACCGGTATTTCTCTATAGTTTT
>CAKUTY010000277.1 GCA_934692455.1 uncultured Erysipelotrichaceae bacterium | reverse complement strand
GGCCTGTAGCTCAGGTGGTTAGAGCGCACCCCTGATAAGGGTGAGGTCGTTGGTTCAAGTCCATTCAGGCCCACCAAAATACTTAAATATTTACTTGGGGCATTAGCTCAGCTGGGAGAGCGCCTGCTTTGCACGCAGGAGGTCAGCGGTTCGATCCCGCTATGCTCCACCATGTAAATCAATTAAAGCCTTGTGAAAGGCTTTTTTTCGTGTTTATAATATTTATATGATTATTGCAATTATATTAATATTTATATTCTTAGTTGTGGCAGGTATGTCTGTTAAGAACCAAAACAACGAAAGATCCCCTTTTCATGGAGAACGTTTTAGAAGTAATCCATTATTTAGAAGAAAAAGGTAGGAATTTTAAAGTTTATCGTCAATTATATAGTGATGATATGTAAAAGATGTGGAAATAAAGATCCAAGATATTTTTATTATGGTTCAAGAGGCTATTATTGTAGGAAGTGCGTTTCTTTTAAAAGAATGTTACTTGAAGATGACTTGGTTTCTTATGACTATGATATTTCTAAAGATAGTTATGAATATAACTTTGATTATCCTTTAACTGTTTATCAACAAGATATTAGTGACAAATGCGCGTTTAATGTCCAATATAGAGATGTTTTGTTGAAAGCGGTTTGTGGAGCTGGTAAAACGGAAATCGTTGTTGAAAGTATCTCAAATTACTTAAAAAGAGGTTTAAAGGTTTGTTACGCCATAGCAAGAAGGGAAGTTGTTATTGATTTGTATCAAAGATTTAAGACAATCTTTAATAATGTTGATGTGGTTGCCTTATATGGTGGCCATCATGAGAAGATTTATGGTGATTTGATTATATGCACAACACATCAATTGTTTAGATACTATCAAAACTTTGATTTGTTGATACTTGATGAGGTTGATGCCTTTCCCTTATCAGGTAATAAAGAACTTATGCATATAGCTTTAAATAGCTGTAGAGGCCATATTATCTTTTCAACGGCTACTACTAATGATTTCTTAAATGACACACTCAAGGACAGGGATTATATTGAACTTAATCTATTTGTAAGACCTAGTCTTAAACCTTTGATAGTGCCTACTGTTAAATATAATTTTAAATTAATATTAATTTTTGAATTGTATGTCTATCTTAAGAAAATGAAGAATCAATGTATAATCTTTGTCTCTAGTAAACGACTATGTTTGTTACTTTATAGAATATTTGAAAAGTTATTAAGTTGTACCTATGTCTATTCTGATTTAGAAGATAGGGATAAGAACATTATGGCCTTCAAGGATAAAAAGTTTCAATTTATCTTTGCGACTACAGTTTTAGAAAGGGGAATCACCATTAAAGATGTAAATGTGGCCGTTCTGATATTTAATAAACAAGTATTTGATAAGAGTAGCTTAGTTCAAATGCTTGGAAGAGTAGGTAGAAACTTCAATAACCCATATGGAGAAGCTTATATCTTAAGTAGTGTATATGATAAAGAAATTACCTTGGCAATAGATGATATAAAGGAGGCTAATAGAAAATATGAATTGTCTGTATTGTGATAAG
>CAKUTY010000276.1 GCA_934692455.1 uncultured Erysipelotrichaceae bacterium | reverse complement strand
CATCATCAATAATCATCGCCGTCTGCATCGAATCAGCTACATTTTCCTGTCCTAAGGCACTATGAATATGTAAAGTAATATAAGCTATCTCATCATCATTAATTTTGACATTTAACTTATCTTCAATAATCTTTGCGCCCTTAACAGCCACCTTATATTCATCTGCATACAATAGGGAAATATCTTTACTAAAAGGATTAACAATATCAACTCTATTTTCCATACGCTCAATCGCAAAAGCTATATGATCGGCCAAGGCAAACTGAATCATCCTATCAACATTCTTAAACTCAAGTTCTGCCTCGTTTAGAATTTGTTCCGCAATCTCTAGATAAATTGGATCAACACTTTGGGTAACTTCCTTAATCTTATCGTTGGTATAAAACTTCTTAGCACCATTGATTTCCTCAAAAAGACAATCAACTTTCTTGCCAAAACCAACTCCTGTACCTAGGAAAATTACTTCAATATTTATATCTTCATCGTATGCCAACAAAGCGTTATTATTAATAACCTTTTCTACCCTATACATTTCTTCCCCTATCTTGTTACGTCTATTATTATATCATTAGCTTTGCACTCACCCATCTTAACAACTTTAAGTTTACTGTCAGCTTCAAGATTTGTGAACACCATAGGTGTAGCAGTACTTAAGCTCTTACTCTTAATAAAGTCTAAATCTACTTCAGCTAATAAATCACCCTTCTTAATCGTTTGACCATTTTCAACCACTACATTAAAGCCTTCACCATTCAATGTAACTGTATCCATACCGATATGTAATAAGATCTCAGTACCCTTATCACTTACCATACCAATGGCATGCTTTGTGCCAAAGACAAATGATACCTTACCATCTACTGGTGCATAGAACTTATTACCTGTAGGGAAAATAACCAAACCTTTACCCATCATCTCACTAGCGAATGTTTCATCTGGTGCTTCTGATAATAAAGCTACCTTACCATCAACAGGACAAACAACAGTTTCGCTTTCCTTCTCATCAGTATGATTAGCTAAATATTCTTCTAAATCAGACTTAATAACAGTAACAGTAGGACCATAGATAACTTGAATACCGTTACCCTTCTTAACAACACCCTTAGCACCAGTTGCCGTTAAGATATTTTCATCAACCTTACTTGCATCATAAACTGTACATCTAAGTCTTGTGATACAGCAGTCAACATCACTAATATTAGACTTACCACCCAAGCCCTTAGTAATCATCTCGCTGATTTCATCACAGATTCGTGCCCCAGATTCGAGCCCTGTTTCAGCCCCATTATTCTTAGCCTCTAAATCTTTTCTAGTATAAAGCTTAACTTCACTATCATCATCCTCTCTACCAGGAGTCTTTAGATTCATTTTCTTAATCAATAAAGTAAATACTAAGTAATAAACAATAAAGTAAACAACACCAACAACTACAACCATAATCCAGTTAGTCTTTGCGTTACCTTGCATAATACCAAATAATGTAAGGTCAATTAAACCACCAGAGAAAGTCATACCAACACCAACTTTAAGAATATGCATAAGCATATAAGCAAGGCC
>CAKUTY010000275.1 GCA_934692455.1 uncultured Erysipelotrichaceae bacterium | reverse complement strand
TTATGAGTTTAACTGCAGGAATTATTGGACTACCTAATGTTGGTAAGTCAACTTTATTTAATGCTATTACGAATTCAAGGGTTGAGGCAGCTAATTATCCTTTCGCTACAATTGAGCCTAATGTTGGTGTTGTTGAGGTTAAGGATCAAAGACTTATTAATTTAGCTGAAATTTTTGAACCAGAAAGGACTATTTTCACAACTTTTGAATTTACGGATATCGCTGGTCTTGTAAAGGGTGCAAGTACTGGTGAGGGTCTTGGCAATAAGTTTTTAGCTAATATCAGAGAAGTGGATGCGATTTGTCATGTTGTTAGATGTTTTGAGGATAATGACATTCAACATGTTTATAATCGTGTGGATCCTGTTGATGATATTGAGATTATTAATTATGAATTAATTATGGCTGATATGGCTACTTGTGAGAATCGTATTTCTAAGGTAGAGAAGAAGGCTTTGACTACTAAGGATAGCGAGGCTATGTTTGAGTACAATATCTTGAAGAGGGTTCATGATGCCCTTGGTCAATCAAAGTTAGTTCGTTCTTTAGAGTTTAATGATGAAGAGTGGGCTTATTTGAAACAATTTTGTTTCTTGACTGCTAAGCCTGTTATTTATATCGGTAATATTAAAGAGGAAGAGATTAATGATCCAACAACTAATCCTCATTATGTAGCTTTATGTGAGTATGCTGCTAAGGAAAATAGTGAGGTTGTTGCGATTAGTGCTCATATTGAAGAAGAATTGAGTGATTTGGATAAGGAAGAGAAAGAGGCTTTCTTACAAGATTTAGGTATTAATCATTCAGGCCTTGATGAGTTGATTTTGAAGGCTTATAAGACTTTGGGTCTTAAGACTTTCTTTACAGTTGGTAAGGATGAGTGCCGTGGTTGGACTTTCACTGATGGGATGAAGGCTCCTGATTGTGCTGGTGTTATTCATACTGATTTCAAGAGAGGTTTCATTAAGGCTGAGGTTTATGCTTATGATGATATGATGGAGTATAAGTCAGAGGTTAAGCTTAAGGAAGCTGGTAAGATTCGTCAAGAGGGCAAGGAGTATGTTGTTAAGGATGGCGATGTAATCTTCTTCAAATTTAATGTTTAAGAAATTTAGATACTAACTTATGTTGGTATCTTTTTTTTATGAAAAAATTGCACTAAACTTGTATTAGTGGAGATTTATTGAGTATGAAAACATTAGATCAGATTGAAATTGGAAGTAGTGCAAGAATTATTGAAGTTGGGGGTAGTGGTGCTCTTAGACAACATTTTTTAGATATGGGTATTGTCCCTGGTGCTGAGTTTACGGTTAAGAAGTTGGCGCCAATGGGTGATCCTATGGAAATAGAGATTCATGGTTATGAATTGACTTTAAGACTTCAAGAGGGCGAGAAGATTAAGGTTGAGCCTATAAAAGAGAGAACAAGAAAACATGTTAGTATTGAGCGTGTCAAGGAAAGTGATCATCCAGGTTTGGGTGAAGATGGTAAGTATCATAATGAAGAAGATGATTTAAAGAAGTTGCCTGATGATGAATTAATTAGTTTTGCGCTTGTTGGT
>CAKUTY010000274.1 GCA_934692455.1 uncultured Erysipelotrichaceae bacterium | reverse complement strand
TGCTTACTTCAAAATTGTCTAGACCTCTAGAATTTCTTTTAAGGTTCTTTGGTTTAAGATTAAAGCCTTCCATCGGACCATTAGATAATCTTCTATGTAAATCTTCTCTTTCTTTGTCTTTAACAGGAACACCAAAGTCTTTAAATGATAGTATGATTTGTTCTTTGAAGTTTTTAAGATGATTCGCAAAATCAATGAAGATTTTAATATTAGAATCTTGATACTTGTTTATTAGTTCTTCTAATTTCGATCTTACTTCATTTTCATCCTTACCAAAGTATTCAGAGTTAAATGTTATATACTCTTCTTTTAGATCTCTTATAGTTTCAAACTTATCATCAAGTTCCATGAATTTCTTTTCAAGTTCTTGAGTATTTAGATAAGCACCAAATCTTTTTCTAAAGTATCTATAGCTAGAGTATTCTATTTCATCATTATTCTTTAGTAAGAAGAAACGATAGCTTTTAAGTAATTTGACCTCATCTGAATCCTTGATGGTTTTATTATAAGTATTATTTTGAATGTTTTTTTCTTTACGTCTTTGATCATCAATAGCTTGATATCTTTTTTGAACTTCATTGATGTAGTTATTAATACTCCTAACTAAAAATGAAACGACATGAAAACTATCGACAATACAACTCGCCTTATTGAAATACTTATTCGGTAAGTTAAGATAAGGCCCATACATATCAGTTATTATTATTTCTGTTTTAAGTCTTTCTTCTCTTGGTATAGCTAAGAAATAATCTTCCATAGTTTGGCCATTTCTATTAGGTAGAATATCTACAATATCACCAGTCTCAAAATCAATTAATACAAGACAGTATCTATTAGACTTATTAAACTCAAGATATACTTCATCAATTGATAATATTCTTGGCATAGGTAGTCTTTTAAAGCCTAGATAAGTTAAAACATAAGTATGAACAAGGGTATCTGATATATGAAATTGCTCAGCTACAGAAACAGCAGTTCTATTTAAGTCTTTTAAAGCCTCTAAAACCATGAAAGGTGTTAGATTAGATAATTGTTTACCTTTATCAAAGAATGAGAAATTATCTACTATATATCCATCACATTCATCGTTTTGACATTCCCATCTTCTTACAGATACTACAAGTACTAATTTATAACCATCTTGGAATATTGGGTGTCTTATACTTCTTTCCCTTATCCCTTTAGAATGCATTCTATAATTACAATTAGGACAAAACATAGGTGTTAGGATCTTCCTAATATAAACGTACTTAGTATCGCCGATAATTTCTATATTAGTAACTTCAATATCGTTGTCAGGCAAACATAAAAAATTTATGATATTATTCATTTGTACATCCTTTCTAAATATTATTATGCCGAACACATTAATGATAACCGAAAGGAAAAAAACGTTGGAGATTCAGTTATTATCAACTGTTATTTCCAACGTTATTTTATTATTATTCAGACCCCCAAGTTTGTCCCCAAGTTTAAACCCCCAAGTTACAAACCCCCAGAAAATTTGATTAGCCTAATAATGGTGAGCATGTGCTCACCATTATTATTACTTATTGTTTATTTCTATTCGCATCAAGCCAATACTG
>CAKUTY010000273.1 GCA_934692455.1 uncultured Erysipelotrichaceae bacterium | reverse complement strand
TGATAAAGCTTCAATACCAATAGAACCACTACCTGAGAATAAGTCTAAGAAAAGAGAATCTTCTACATAAATAGAAGAAAATAAAGCTTCCTTAACCATATCCTTAGTAGGACGAGTAGCCAAAGAATCTAAAGTTAATAGAGTTGATCTTTTATATTTACCTGCAACTACGCGCATAATGACTTCCTACATTTAATAATCTCAGCTTCTGATAATCCGATTGCAGTTAAAGAGGCAACAAGTGAAGAACCACCAGAAGATACAAACAACAATGGGACACCAGTCAAAGGAATAATGCCTGATACACCACCAATATTTAAGACAAAGTGAATAAACAAATAAGCAAATGTGCCCACTAAAACAATCTTACCAGACATATAAGGTGTCTTATAAGAATAACGAATCAACTTAAAGAAGATGATGCCATAACATATCATAATTGGAAGAAAACCCCAAATGATACCCATTTCTTCAACAATAATAGGCAAAATAAAGTCAGTAGTAGGATTTGGGAAATTCATATATTTATGAATAGATTGACCATAACCCACTCCAAATAAGCCACCAGTCGCAAAAGATACAAGACCCATAATCAAGTGATAACCGGCATCATACTTATATTTAAAAGGATTATTTGCGGCCAAGAATCTACCAATCTGATAACTAGAAGAATGTTTCTCTAAGAAGGTATTAGTAGATGGTAACATGATAATCACAATACCGAAAATTACAACAAGAATCGCAATTAACATCCATTTTCTAATCTTATTAAGTTCTCTATATGGCACAATAAGTAACATAATAAAGCACATACCAAGCAATACAGTAGCACTACCCAAGTCTTTTTGAATGACTAAAATAATGCCAAATAATACAAGAGATTTTGCGATATAGACATAGGCATTCCAAAGATTATCCCTGTGACTATCTACTTCAAATATCTTAGCAGCATATAGTAACATAAAGACTTTCGCAAACTCTGATGGTTGTACCGACAAACTACCTAATCTAATCCAGGCATAGGCACCATAGGTAGCTTTAAAGAAACGACAAGATAAAAGTAAAGCTACAACAGCCCAATATAAATAATTAAAATGCTTAAGTTCAAAAAAATTTAATAAGTCCATTCTAATCACAAGAACCATACAAAAGATACCCGCAACACTAAATAGAATCTGTCGCTGGAAGGTTCTTGTTACTACACCAGTATCACCAGCACCCTCACCCATAGCAGCACTTGCTACCATGATTGAAGAATAGATTACAAGGATTAAAGTCACAAAAATAAGAGCCTTATCACAATATGCCGGAAACATTTTAATTTTTTTAAATTTTCTTCTTGTTTTTTTCTTTTTCACAACCTAAATTTTAGCATACAAAACAATCTTAATCGTAATATAATTATTAACATGGTTATAAATAATGAAACAATAATTAAAGATGATAATCCTCTTATAAGAAAAAGAAGTGAGGATGTAAAACTTCCTTTATCAAATGAAGATAAAGAAATACTTTTGACTATGCATAAATATGTTGATGAATCAACAATAGATGAGATTGCTGAAGAAAAAAACTTAAGACCAGCCGTTGGCA
>CAKUTY010000272.1 GCA_934692455.1 uncultured Erysipelotrichaceae bacterium | reverse complement strand
GAATGGAATTGGCTTATATTCGTATTAAATGGGTTGCTACTAGTCAAGGAACAATAAATTCAAAGGAAATAGCCGATATTGAAACTGATGGTTGGATTAAGAAAACTATTACTGCAAGATCAGATAACAATAGAAACGAAACAATGACTTATTATACTAAGGGGAATAAAGCCTTAATTGAATTAGGAGATTTTAAATCTCACGACAATGTTTCTGTCGATGGATATGCAGTGGACGTACAAGTTGTATGTAGAGTAACTGATCCTGATTTATTGTTGGGTGCAGTTAGTAGCAAGGCATTTACAAATAATGTTGAACTTCAAACCGATACTGGAGTTCCAATCAGCACGGCTAAATCTGATGCGGCAGTTACTTTTGAAAGAATTGACAAAAACTACATTAAGAGTACCGGAGATAAAATTGATTTTACAATTGTTGCTAATTCTTACAAGCCTGTTACATCCGATAAGATTAAGCTGATAGATGTTTTGAGTGATACTTTATTGCTTGATACAAAATCAATTAAAGTAGTAGATTTTGTGGATAATACTGATGTTACGTTTACTGCTTCTTATATAAAAGATAAACATAGATTAGAGATTGAAATTCCAAGTGGCATACCGGTTAAGATTACCTATACCGTTGCGGTTAATGCACCACCTGATCAATACGTAAGTTTTTCAAACGTTGCATATTGGGAGAACTATGAAGTAGGTGGAACAAATGTTAAAAATGATAGTTATAAATATGAAGCTGGTGGTGAAATATTTGAAGGAACAAATATCAATTTAGACATTATTAAACAAGATGAGTATAATACTGCGCTTTATTTAAGTGGGGCTGAGTTTGAAATTGTTGAGTGTACAAGAAATGAAGATGGAAGTTTCATGATAGATCCTTCTAAACCTAAGACTACTGGTACAACTGATTCAAATGGTGAATTAAAATTTGGAACTACATCTGGTTATCCGATGAATTGCAATACAGTTTATCAAGTAATAGAAACGAAAGCTCCAGATGGATATATATTAGACCCTACGCCTCAATATATTATTGTGCCAAGAAAAGTTTCTGGGGCAAGTGAATATAGTGATTACGTTAAGAAGTGTATTGCTGATGATAACATTCAAAAACAATATAAAACTACATTTAAACTTGAGATAACTAACCGTAAAGGTGAAATAGAAGTTGAAAAGAAGTTTAAGAATGCTGGTGGTAATGATAAGAATCCTATAAAAGGTGAGTACAAATTTGGACTATACACAGATTTAGGTGTTACTAAAATTCAAGAAAAATCAATTATATACAATCAAGCTGATACTTCATCTAGCGCAACAAAAACTGTAAAGTTTGTTGATGTAGCTTTAGATAAAACTTATTATGTCTATGAATTAGATGATAGTGGTGATCCAATAATAGATTCTACTGGTATTCCAATAATAAACGGAATGGAGTATATAACTTCTTACAAGACAAATAATGTTGATGGTTCTAATGGAATGACATTAACTTCTACTTCTAGCACTGGTACAGTTACTGTTACTAACCAAGTATATACAAGACAATTACCTGCTACGGGAGGTAATGGAATTAATGGTTACATTAAGTCAGGAGCAATGTTAAT
>CAKUTY010000271.1 GCA_934692455.1 uncultured Erysipelotrichaceae bacterium | reverse complement strand
AAATCCCAATAATAAGGAACTCCACCAAATATCATATAAAACTGTAATATCTGCTCTTTGTTTAGACATAAATTATTTTTAGAAACATAATTTAAACATTCATTTAATTCAAATGGTTCTATATGGATTTGTTCTGTTAGTCTATTATACAAGCCACCTTTATTGTGAATTACTTTTGACAAAATCCAAGATGTAGCTGAGGCACAAACAATCAAAACAACATCTTTTCTTGCGGATGCAAAACCATTCCAAAAGCTCTCTAGTGCCATCATCAAATCGCTTCTAGCTGTATCCATCCATGATAGTTCATCTAAAAAAATTATTTTCTTTTTTTCTGTTGATTGTTTAATTAAATCTTTTAGATAATCAAATGCCTCAAGCCAATTTCTAGGCTGTCTTTTAATTTTTAACCCAGCATCTTTTAGGGAAGAGAAAAACGAATATAATTGTTCTTTTGTGTTACCGTTTGATAAACCAGCATGAGAAAAAGTAAAAGAATAGTTATATGCCTCTCTAACTAGATATGTTTTACCAATTCTTCTTCTGCCATATATCGCAATAAAATGAGATTTATCATCTAAAGCTGCTTTGTTTAAGATTTCTAGTTCTTTTTGTCTTCCTACTAACATGATATCCTCCTTATAATTTACTTAATGTGCATTTTTTTATTAGATTAAGTAAATTATAACAAACATTTTAATAGAAATATGCTAAAAATCTCGTTATCCTTTACTTAATCTCACTTTTTTTCATAGATTAAGTAAATTATAACAACGTTTTTCTCATCAGTATCAATAATTAAACTAACATTACTACTTATATCTTCAATCTTACCTTTAAACTATAATAAGCCTTGTCAAAAAAAATATTATCTGCATATAAAAGTATGTTCAGCAAATTGAATATTTGTACATACACTCATTGAGTGTATAATCAAGGACATGAATATATTAGAAATGAGAAGATGTTTAGGAGATACACAAAGTGAATTTGCACAAAGATACAATATTCCTTATCGTACTATTCAAAACTGGGAGAGCGGTTTAAGAAAACCACCTGAATATATTCTTGAACTATTAGAACACAAAGTACAAGAAGATTTAATAAACAAGAAGACGGTAATCATACCTAAATATGATAGTCAAAAGATTGATTTACCTAAGCGTACTGAATATAGAAATTATCTAGACTGGTTAAAAAGCGTTAATGAACTTATAGATGAACCAGTTGTATACGCTTTGAATCAAGCTCTAATGTGCCAAGGCATGTTTAATGGATATAGTGATGAGTATCTTGTTTGGGTATATGGCAATGATGAATTAAAAAGATACAATGGGGTAGTGGTACTTGGAAACAATATAGATGATTGTTATGTAGAGAATCATTGTGGTCTTCATTGCACTAATTTCAATCGAACTTTAAACGATTCGTTTGCGAATGAAGATATATTGGATATGCAAGGAATTACTGAAGCGTTGAGCAAATATTATTTCACACATGATGAGAGTTTTGAAGGGATTTATGTTGAGCCAAAATATCAAAAAAGCTTTAAAAAACTAGCCCAATACGCAAAAGAATATTATGATAATAATGTCTAAAATTAGACAAAATGATATGATTGATACAGAGGTTTATTATG
>CAKUTY010000270.1 GCA_934692455.1 uncultured Erysipelotrichaceae bacterium | reverse complement strand
GTATTTTTCGGGAATAGTAATCAGCATCATCTTATATGTGATTATCGCTATAGCCTTTAAATTATCATTAGACGTTAAGGGTTTTATCGGTATTTTGGGTGCTTGTTACCTATTTATTATTATGCTTAATAGTGGACTATCAATAACCAATTATCATTTAGTACCTACTCATGAGAACTTTGTATATATGGTAGGTTCTTTAATCTTTATATCATCTGATTTGGTATTAACTTTACATAAGTTTGGCAAGAACTCACCTGATTTCTTACAAATTGTTTATCGTGTCTTATATTATGTATCACAAATTATTTTAGCTTTATATATAGGACTGCTATGAGTGCTAATGATGTGATAAAACATATAATTTCATATTGAATATAATTAACAATTAACATAGAATTCTTTCATTAGAAAGGAAAATATCGTGAAGTTATTATTTAAATATTTAAAAAAATATATATTTCTGATTGTGGTAGTAGTCCTATTTACTTTTGTACAAGTCCAAAGTGAATTAAAGTTACCTGATTATATGTCAGATATTGTCACTAATGGTATTCAATACAATGGCATTAGTGAAAACGTACCTAAGGCAATCAGCGAAAAGGAAATGAATAAGTTATCTTTATTTGTGGATGACTTAGATGATATTTATACATTAGCTAGTAAAGATAGAGAATATAAGGTAGCTAATCAAGTTGTTTCTTTTAAAGAGAATGTTTATATCTTAAATGAAGATTATGATGGTTCTTTAGATAATGAATTATCTAAGGGTATGACTTATGTATTCTTGGCTGAAAAAGCAGGAGTGGATGATGACACTTTTAAGATGCTAGAGAACAATCCTTCAATGAAGGAACAATATCTTGAAAAGTTTAATGAATATGTAAGTGGCCTACAAGATAATATGGGTTCAGTATCTAAGTTCTATATTCAAAGCGTTTATGAAGATATTGGCTTAAATGTAGAAACGGTACAAAGCAATTACATCTTACATGAAGGTTTGTTGATGCTAGGTGTAGCATTTGTTAGTATTTGCGCTCAATTATTATCTACTTACTTAGCAACCAAGATTGCGACAAATGTTGCCTATAGAATGAGAAGAGATGTCTACAATAAGGTAGAATCTTTTGCGAGTGCAGAGTTTTCTAAGTTTTCAACATCTTCTTTAATCACAAGAACAACCAATGATATTACTCAGATTCAACAATTAACTCAGATGTGTTTAAGAATGATGCTGATGGCACCTTTGATGGGCATTACTTCCATCTTTAAGGTAATGAGATATCCTGATATGTTATGGATATTACTAGTAGCAATTGGTGTTATTGGCTTGTGTATGATCTTATTATTAATTTTTGCGCTTCCTAGATTTAAGAAGATGCAAACATTAATTGATAAATTGAATAATGTCATGCGTGAATTGTTAGATGGACTATTAGTTATTAGAGCTTTTAATACTGAAAAGAATGAAGAGAAGCGTTTTGATGTTTCTAATAGAGAACTATATGAAAATGATTGGCATGTTAATAGGGCTTTGATTTCCATTATGCCTGTTATGATGCTTACGATGAACCTTTTGACTATAGGTATCTTGTGGTATGGTGCTAAGTTGATTGATATCGATGTAATGTCAGTTGGTGATATGATGGC
>CAKUTY010000269.1 GCA_934692455.1 uncultured Erysipelotrichaceae bacterium | reverse complement strand
TATTCATGCTTCTTATATTCGCCTGGCCTTTCCTCATTAACCACATATCTTCTTTCATCATAGGTGCCACTGGTCAAAAGCTTATGAAATTTCTTAATTAACTCCTCGGTTAATGGTTCTTTATCGATAGCCTTATTAAGCATATAATCGAAACTAATTCTCAAATTATCAATCTCATACAAAGTTAAGAGATCGCCTGTATAATTAATTACTCTCCTATTATCAAATATTTCTTTTACATCTAGATACCTGATATTAGTATTCTCTATTACTCCAGAATGATATGAGAAAAGGATTCTAAAATCTTTTAGAATATCTTGTGTTTTATCTAACGAGTCTATTTCTAGACTCTTCCAATAATCAATTGATTTCACATATCCATATACATTTTTATGAAAAGAGAACATAGCACAATTTTATTTAACAACCCACCTACCATCACGTTTTGAACCATTTCGTTCAATAATTCCATATTCTTGTAATTTAGAACAAATTTTTTGAACGCCAGGAACGCTAATGCCAGTTTTTTCTGCAACTTCTTTAATTGTCAATCTTCCATCTTTTGATAAAATATCGACTATTATTTTTTGATTTTCATTTAAACCACTCTTATTAAGTGCAATTCTTTTTCGATTTACTACTTCAGGTCTTTCAAAAGCTAAAGGAATAGTAACCTTTAGCATTCCATCATCAAAAGAAAATACATCTCTGCCATACTTTTCAACTATGGTAGGAATTCCATGACCACTTTGTTCAGCATATTTAGCTGCCATAAATATTGTTAGTAAACTTTTATTCACAGGTACACTTGTTCCATGATAAAAACCTTCTTTAGACAAAGAAAAAGGAAGTCCACCATATGAAACAACTTCAATACGGTCATCAAACATATACACAGAAGGAGCAATACCATCTTTCCAATCATTATGCAAACAAGCATTAATCCAAGCTTCTCTAAAACTTGGAAAGTCAAATAAAGATTGTTCTTTTCTAAGTGCACCTTCAAGATTAACATCAGTGATATTTATTGCCTCAAAATACTGCAAAACCTCTGAAACCGAAATCAAAAGACATTTGCTACCATACTCAGTTCTTTTAGACATAACACTTTTATCCATTCCCTCAAAAACCACAACCTTTAAAGATATTTCATTTTTATCAGACAATAAATAGGCATTCATATTAAAATCACCATCTCTATTTAACAGCCAATAATTAGAATAAAATTCTTTAGTTGGTTTTGGATGGATTCCATTACCAGCTAGTATTCCAAACAATGAATTAAAACTTAAATTTTGATTAGGAGAAGACTTTTGGCGCAAAATATCTGAATCAGATGAAGCAAGCATTTTTCTCAACACATCGTTTGTTACCTTTTCATCAGCTGAAACATTTCTCAAATAGTATCTACCATCAAATGAGTAGGGTATATCCAGCCCACTTACGGTGATCTTTATATAGGCCTTACCAGTATCATCCTTTAATTCTTCAATATCGGCATAAATGCGTGGTTCAATCTTATCACGGATTCTATTTCTAATATCCATTAACGTTTCCTTACCAATAGACAAACCACAAACATTTCCATCATCGTTTACACCAAAATAAACAGTAGCCTTTCCATGTTTATTAAGCATTGAAGTAAGTGATTTTAAGCCCTTAT
>CAKUTY010000268.1 GCA_934692455.1 uncultured Erysipelotrichaceae bacterium | reverse complement strand
GGGTAGAATTGTTCAAAGAGGTAATCATGAAAAGTTGATGAAAGAGGATGGCATATATAAGCGTTTTGTAGATGCTAGAAAGAAGGCTGTAAGTTGGAAATTAGAAGGTTCTATGTAGCCTTCTTTTATATTGTAAGAAAAATAGCAATAGGTAGCAGTAGGCAGTATGAGAAAAATAGGGTAATATGTAATGTAGATTTTGGAAACTCATAAGAAATAATTGTGCAGTAAAAAGAAATATAAAGCGATTTTCAGAAGATTTTTGTTTTCAGCTTACAACAGAAGAAACAGAATTTTTGAAGTGCCAATCTGGCACCTCAAAAATACTAGAGTCAGAAAAAAAGGATGGACGAGGTGGCAGACGTACACCACCGTATGTATTTACGGTATTGTTTGAGCTGATTGGTGTATCACTACTATTCATTAAACAGAATTCACCACTAGTTATATTAATAGTATTGGGTGTGGTTTTGCTTGTTATTGGTATGATGGTGACTTATGCGAAGATTGAAAATAAATATAAGGTTTAAAACTTGTTTGTTCAACTTGGACAAACAAGTTTTAATATAATGTATATATGAACAGAATTGATTGTGATTATACTATTTCAAAAGATATTAGTTTCTTTATGGAAGCTGAGAATATTAATAGTTCAGACTTGGCTAAAAAGATAAAGGTATCTCGTAGGACAATAGATGAATTATTAAATGGTGGAGTTGTTAAGAGTGAGGTGTGTGATAAGTTATATTCGTTCTTTTATAAAAAGAAATATCGAATGAATTTAATCAAGGAAGAATTGCTTAAAGAAAAATATGATAATGGTTTGTTTAGTGGTTTAAAAGATAAGCATGATTTTGGTGAAGGATTCTATTTAGTAGATACTTATCAACAAGCTTTAACTTCTGTAAATATAGCAGATAATTCTTCTATGTATTCTTTTAAGTATTCTTTGGACGGTTTAAGGATAAAAGAATTTAAGTGTGACTTAGACTGGGTTTTAAGTATTTGTTTCTATAGAGGCTATATTGATGAATATAGAAATCATGAATTAATTAAAGGATTAGTTAAAGAGATTGAGGAAGCTGATGTGATTATTGCGCCTGCTACTAATAATAGAATGTTGCATATAATGAATCGATTTGCGGATGGTGATATTAATATCGATACTGTCTTGAATTGTTTATTAGCTTTTAATCTAGGGTGTGAATATGTATTTAAGAGTGATAAGGCCATTGATAAGTTAGAATCAATTGAGAGATATTATCTTTGTACCTTAGAGAAAGAAGACAGTAAATTAAAGAATTCTGAATTAAGTTTTCAAATGGATAACCAATTAAAACTTATGCAAAGAAAATATAGAACTGGGATGTATGTCGAGGAAAAATTGAAATGAGAGAGTTTGATCATAATGGATTTTTACTAGCGGAATACCAGGCTAAATTGTTTGAGAAGTCAGCTGATTTAAACTGTTCTAGTCCTGTCTTTTTAAGAAGATTTCTACATTCTGATTTAGTAAATATTCTAGATGAAAATGATAGTACTATATTGCCTTTGGATGTAAATGAAGGAATCGAAAGTATCATGAAACAATTTGGTGATACAAGTTATGGCAAGATTAAATATTCAAAAGATTCATTGTTTTGGATGGGCTATATGTATAGATATATTG
>CAKUTY010000267.1 GCA_934692455.1 uncultured Erysipelotrichaceae bacterium | reverse complement strand
CCATATGTAGATTCCAGTCACAGTTATCAAGTCCAAATGAATATCTAAACATGTTTTCAATAATTTGCTCTTCATCTGTAAGTGTTTCATCATTTTCAGGAATAAATGCCCATGGTGAATCAAATTCTGAGTAGATCATTGGCTTATGTCCAGAGTAAATTTGATAATCTAGTAATGTCCATTCAGGAACAAATGATGTATTTCCTTTAACCCAGTCTAGATCAAACCAAATTTCATCGATTTTCCAATTTGAATCAATTTTATTCCAATTGATTAAGAACTTACCACCGTATTCGAATGAATGTAAGAACTTGCCATCATCTTTACCAACTAATGACATCATATAAGAAGATTGTCTAGCACTATCTCCTTTAGTATGAACAACAAAGTTACTAATCAAGTGTCTTCTTAAAGTCAAATCATCCTTATTAACTACTAATGCACTGGCAACTTGATCGGCACCTTTCACTTCGCCAACTGTCGAAATATGACCACAAACATCTTCTGTAAATAATCCTTTTAATGAATCTAAATCATATTTCTCTAGATATTCTGCAAAATTATTGAACAATGTTCTAATTTCGTCTCTTTTTCGCATTTCATCCTCCTAAAAATTAAAAATTTAAGCGCTTTCATCGTACTTTAGTACTAAATATACTTTAATTATTTTCATTTTATGCTCGAATGTCAATATATTTTGCGCATTTGATTGAAATAGTGCATATATTTCAATCAGTTTGACTGATTATTGATTGAAACTTGACTTATTATTGCACATATATTATCATTTTAATTGAATAGAGAGGGATTATCGTGAAAACTGAAAATAGATATAAAAAAATTGAACAGTTATTGAACAAGAATGGAAGCTTATCTGTTAAGGAATTAGCTGAAATCGTAGATGTATCTGAAGCCACAATCAGAAGAGACTTGGCTGAAATGGAAAAAAGATCCGTTATTTCTAGAATGTGGGGTGGAGCTAAGATTCTTGAAGAAAGTGCATCAAACAATGTGGTTAATTATTCCGATGAGTATTTATTGAGATTCTCTAAAAACACTCATTTTAAAGAAGAACTAGCTAAAAAAGCATGCAGTTTAATTAAAGATGGTTCTACTATCTTTATTGACGCTGGCTCAACAACTTCTAAAATGTTTGATTATTTAGAAGGTAATGACATTACTGTTGTTACAAACAGTTTATATAACATAGATAAACTTGCTTCAAAAAACATTCAAACATTTTTACCAAGAGGATATGTAAACTTTGGTTCTGCAACAATATTAAGTATGGAAACAGCACAAGATGTTGCGTCTTTGAATTATGACGTTGTATTTTTAGGCACATCAGGAATTGATAAACAAACAGGTTTTACCACAAGAGATATCTTTGACTTCAATCTAAAAAGCACTCTAATAAGTAGAGCTTCTAAAACTTATATAGTTTCTGATTCTAGCAAATTTGGTCTAAGACGCCCCTATACCTTTGCCAATATTAATGATTGCACTTTAATAACTGATAAACATCCAGACTTTGATATTAAAGATATTATTGTCATCTAATTATAAAAGGTTAGTGTTTAATCGCTAACCTTTTATAATTCTTTTTACCTCACAAACATACATATCATGATAATCTCTTTCAGGATACTGTCTATCAATGATTTCCTTATCCAAG
>CAKUTY010000266.1 GCA_934692455.1 uncultured Erysipelotrichaceae bacterium | reverse complement strand
TGATGTCTTAGTAAACTTTTATAACAAGTGTGATGAGGTTTGGACGGTAAGTGAAAATTCTGCTGAGACTTTGAAGTCTTATGGTTATGATAAACCAATAACTATTATTCAAAATGGTATGGATATCAAGGATATTGATTATACTTTGGCTATTAAGGCTCGTAAGCATTTTAATTTAAGCTTTGATCCTGTCTTATTGTATGTGGGACAAATGAATTAGAAAAAGAATATTGAGTGTATTCTAAAGGCTTGTGCCCTTTTAAAAAGTGATGGTATAAAGTTTCAGTTAGTATTAGCTGGTAAGGGTCCTCATTTTGATGAGATTGATAAGAAGGCTAAGGAATTAGGAATCGGTGATAATACAGTGTTAACAGGCCATTTAAATGATGAGGACTTGTTAAATGGTTTATATGCTTTAGCTTCAATGTTTGTGTTTCCTTCTTTGTACGATACTTATTCTATGGTGGTAAGAGAGGCTGCTAATGCTAGGACTGCTTCAGTGGTTGTAAGAGATAGTGCACCTAGTGAATGTATCAAAGATGGTTTTAATGGCTTATTGTGTGATGATGATCCAAGAAGTCTATATGAACAGTTAAAGAAGGTTTTGTTGGATGAAAATTATGCGATTAATTTGGGCATTAATGCGAAGAAGACGATTCCTGTTTCTTGGGACGAAGTGTGTGATGAAGCGCTTAAGCGCTATCAGGTTGTGATAGATGAGTATAAGAAAACGAGGTAAACCTCGTTTTCTTAATAATTAGAATGCAAAGAAGAATTTAACTAAGAATAGAATTGATAATACTAATGTTAGTGGAGATACTTCTTTAGCTTTTCCTGTAATAAATTTAATAATTGTATATGCGATTAGACCTAAACCAATACCATGTCCGATTGAACCAGAGATTGGCATAGCTACTAGCATAATGAATACTGGTACACATACTGAGATATCATCAAAGTCGATGTTCTTTAAGCCTTGTAACATTAAGATACCTACATAGATTAGAGCACTTGATGTTGCAGCTGCTGGAATGATTGCAGCGATAGGTGAGATAAACATACAAGCAAGGAAGATTAGACCAGTTACAAGAGATGTAAGACCAGTTCTACCACCTGCTTCAACACCTGATGCAGATTCAACGAATGTTGTGATTGTACTTGTACCTGTTAGGGCACCGCATACTGTACCACAAGCATCTGATAATAATGCTTCTTTCATGTTTGGCATATTACCATTTTCATCTAACATGTTTGCACGGCTTGCAGTACCTACAAGAGTACCAATTGTATCAAACATATCGATAATGCAGAATGTTAATACAAGAGTTACAACTGTGAACATACCAAGTGATTTTAAAACGTTAAAGTCAAATTTGAATAATGTTAATGTAGCCATATCCTTGAATGGAGGTAACCAGCTTGCAGTAGCTAAAGATGCGAATGGGTTGATGTGAAGAACGAAGTATTCACCAGCCCAATAGATTACAGAACCTGTTAGGATACCATATAATACAGAACCTTTAACTTTCTTGTGGTCTAGAGCTACGATTGTGAATAGACCTACAAACATTGTGATTACTGTAAGTACCATTACTGGATAACCGCTTCCCATAGTATCTTTTGCGTATGATGCAGTTAAAGAACCAAAGAAGTTTGCCATTGCGTAGAATGGGCCACCAG
>CAKUTY010000265.1 GCA_934692455.1 uncultured Erysipelotrichaceae bacterium | reverse complement strand
CTAATCGCATCAGCCAAGACATCAACCCTCATAAGCATACCAGCACCACCACCATAAGGTGTATCATCTACGTGCCTATGTTTATCCTTTGAATAGTCTCTGATATCAACTACCCTTACTTCACATAATTCTTTTTCAAGAATTCTTGAAATAATTGAAGTATTCAAAAAACTATCGAATTGTTCCTTAAACAAAGTCAAAACTGTTATTCTCATAATAAACCACTAGCCCCACTTGTTAGATTGATTCTTGAATTAGCTAAATCAACATTACTTATAAAAACTGGAAGATTAGGAACTAAACATTCCTTACCATCATCTTTCTTAATTCTTAAGAAATTATAAGCCTTACCCTCTTCCACATTTATACATTTGCCTACTTGCTTATCATCTAAATAAACATCTAAATTAATTAAATCCTTAAAATAATATTCACCATCACCTAAAGGCTTAATATCATCACAAGACTTATAAATATACATGTCCTTATACTTTAAAACCAAATTAATATTATCAAGTCCAACAAGAGACAACATAATAAAGCCCTTATGCATACGATATGAAGCTACTTTAAGTGCTTCATGATTTTCACCAATATAAATAGTAGAATCCTTCTTAAAACGTTCACTTAAAAAGTCGGTATGTGATTCTACCTTAAGCTCTCCCTTAATTCCAAAGGTATTAACTATTTTTCCTATAACTACATATTCCATATAAAAATTGTAATAGAGTAGAGGGATAATTTTCAAATTATCGCCCCTCTCATTGCACCGTACGTACGGTTCTCGTATACGGCGCTACATTTATATTTAAGTCACAGGCTACTTAGCTAGGTAGTACTCAAGGGGGTTTACCAAACCGGTTATCCCCTTTTTCTTATCGGTATATGAAAGAATTCTTGGATTAAGTATAAAACTAATTACATTTCCTGTACCTCTCCTATATAGTCCTAATCTTGAATTTGCCACCTTGTATATATCTTCTTCAGAAAACCTGTGTTTAAACTTTACGTTCATCCTCATCAGATTTTTATATATTGTTGTTGGCTTTTTCCATTTCTTAAGTATTACTACCCTAACTTTATGTCTTAACCATTGTCCAAACTTATCCATTTTGTATTTCATTACCCCTATACTAAAGTAATTAATCCAGCCTCTTATTACTTCATTTAATCTTGAGAATAGTGTATCAGTAGTCATAGCTATTGCTTTCTTACGGATTAACATTTGTTTGCACTTATCATATAGACTTTGAACTTTAACATCCATCGGCTTACACTTCCATTCATCTGAACGTTTAAGAAATGTAAAACCTAAAAAGTTTGAGTCATTTGGTCTTACAACTTTGGTTTTAGTTGCACTGACCTTAAGAAACAGTTTTCTTTCTAACCATGAAGTTACTGATTTCATAACTCTATTAGCGTTTAGTTCACTTCTAACTAGTATATTAGCGTCATCGGCGTATCTTACAAAGTGTAGTCCTCTTGATTCTAGTTCCTTATCAAACTTATCTAAATAGATGTTTGAAAGTATTGGTGATAGAGGACCTCCTTGAGGCATACCTTCACTGTTTGAAGATACTAGACCATTTTCCATTACACCGGCTCTTAGAAACTTTCGTATCAAATGTAGAGTTGTCTTGTCATTAACTTCTTCTCTAAGTATTGAAATTAACTTATCATGATTTAC
>CAKUTY010000264.1 GCA_934692455.1 uncultured Erysipelotrichaceae bacterium | reverse complement strand
TCCTTATCTATTTCATTTTTAATCTTTCTAATTTTTCTAAACATTATAATCCTCTTCCTAACTCATAAGCCTTATTCTTTATATCAACAAAATTATTAACGCTACCCGCTTCATCAACACCACCAGCTACTACTTTACCTTTTAGTCTAGCCTTATCAAAACAATCAACCCAACCCTGTAGACCACTATAAGCCTTATCAAATGTTGTATCACCATCATCTGCAGCTGTGGCAATCAGATAGATATCTCTAAAATTATAATCACCAGAATATAAAGGATTTAATCTATCCAACAAAGTCTTCATTTGACCACACATCTCATAATAATAGATTGGTGTTGCATAAACGATCACTTCAGCCTCCTTTGCCTTAGCCATAATATCAGTTACATCATCTTTTAATACGCACTTACCAGTCTTTTGACAAGATAAACAACCAATACAATACTTAATATCTTTTCCTTTTAAAGAAACATACTCTGTATCAAGTCCTGCATCCCTAGCACCTTTTTCACATTCTCTAGCTAAGATATCGGAATTACTATTTCCTCTTAAACTTGTAGATATAATCAATACTTTTCTCATTACTCAATCCTCACTTTTACTGGATACAAGGTTATCTTACCCTTACCTTCTACTTTATACCAGCTTCCTTTTTTAAGCTTAATCTTCTCAGTTACACCATGAGTGATATATCCAACAACATATTGTTCATTAGTATCTACATCAGTAAAAACTACACTTGTATCGCTATCACCACTTACCTTAACTGTATTTAATATTGGCTGAATCTCCTCTGTTCCTGAAATAGTAATGGTATTACTATTTTTAAAGTTTCCATAAAACAATATACCACCAACAATCAATACTAATAGAATTATCTTCTTCATAATTTCACCATCATCCAATCCATAGAAACATAACTTCCATCACTATATTTCATACTATCAGGCTTAGTGCCATACTTTTTAAAACCATATTTCTCGTATAATTTAATCGCCTTAGTATTATTAGAAACAACCTCAAGTTCAGCCTGTTCATAATCTACTTCCTTAGCATATCTTAACGCTGTCTCTAACATAATACTACCAATGCCACAGCCACAATATTCTTGATACAAGGCAATAGATATACCACATCGGTGAGCTAATCTTTTAAATGGTGCTACAGGGAGAAAGGAACAACAACCCACATGTTTACCTTCCACATAAGCTACCATCATCAACGCATTATCCATTTCTAGGCGCGTATTGATAAAACCTTTTTCATCTTCTACTACAAGATTAATCTCATCTTCTTCTCTTAATAAATAAGGTGTTTCCTTAGCAGTTTTCTTTAGGTATTTAATCAAATCCTTCGCATCATCTTCACATGCGCTTCTTAAGATTACTCTTCGACCTTGTTTATCAAAAATTTCAATTGGCTCAATTCTCATATATTGTCCCTCTACAAAGTTATTTTATTCCAAACAAAAGAAGGTTACAATGAACCTTATAGTTTCCAACTTACAGCCTTCTTTCTAGCATCTACAAAACGCTTATATATGCCATCCTCTTTCATCAATTGATCATGATTACCTCTTTGAACAATTCTGCCCTTATCAACAACAACTATTTGATCAGCATGCCTTACCGTCTTCAATCTATGCGCAATCATTATAATCGTCTTTTCCTTAGTAAGAGCCTTTATCGCATC
>CAKUTY010000263.1 GCA_934692455.1 uncultured Erysipelotrichaceae bacterium | reverse complement strand
CATACAATCACCTCATATGGTCTTAATTTATCGCTATCACTATTATAATTACTTAACACAACATCTTTAACTACTGGCTTCTTTAAAGTCTTATCAGTTAAATTCATTACCACTACAAATGCTTCATCATCCAATGTACGTTTATAAACCGATATATCTTTTAAAGTAATAAGTTCAAAATTCCCATATATAAATACTTTATTATCCTTACGTAGTTTAATAGCCTTCTTATAGTAATTAAGTATTGAATTATCATCCTTAAGTTCAGCTTCAACGTTGTATTCCTTATAATCAGGATTGATATTAATCCAAGGATTAACACTAGAGAAACCAGCATAAGTATCATCACTCCACTGCATTGGCGTTCTGGCATTATCCCTAGAACCATAAGCCAACCTCTTTAAAATATTCTTATCTTTTTGATTAAGCTTATAGAAATTAAATGTCTCAACATCACGATATTCACTCAAATCCTTAAAAGGATAATTAGCCATACCAATCTCATCACCCTGATAAATATATGGGGTGCCCTTTAAAGTCATCATCAAAGTTATCAACAACTTAGCTACTTCATCACGATACTTTAAATCCTTATCAACCTTAGACAACATCCTAGGATTATCATGATTATCCATAAACACCGTAGGCCACGCATGATTAGAATACTTCATCTGCCACCTAATAAGCTCAGGCATCATCTTTCTTAAATCGAAATCATAAACATCGAAGCGCTTCTTACCTGGATTATCAATATGATCAAAAGAAAATAATTGACTTAATTCATCACTATCATCACCCGCAATAAACCTACCTAACTTAACACCAGCACCAGGACATTCTCCTACTGTATAAGCCTTATGAGGTTTTAAACATCTTTGATTAAATTCCTTAAGATACTCATCTAAATGATTACCATGGAAATAATGTTCAATGCCCACAAAAGAAATCAACTCACCAATAGTCTTATTGCCATCCCTTAAAGGTCTATTCTTAGATATCATCGACACAACATCCAATCTAAAACCATCAGCACCCTTATCTAACCAATAATTAGCAATATCATACATCTCTTCTCTAACTAAAGGATTATCCCAATTTAAATCTATTTGTTTATCCGCAAAAAGATGTAGAGCATATTGTTTTCTTTCATCAAAATACTTCCAAGCAGGACCTGAAAAGAAAGAAGTCCAGTTAGTAGGCTTATCTTCCCAAATATAATAATCATCATAAGGTTTAATTCTCTTTATTGATTTTTTAAACCATTCATGCTCATCAGAAGTATGATTCATAACCAAATCAATGATGACCTTGATATCTCTTTTGTGTGCTTCCACAAATAAATTATCAACATCGTCCATACTTCCAAATTCAGCCATAATCTTCTTATAATCGCGAATATCATAACCATTATCACAATTAGGTGAATCATAGAAAGGACAAATCCACAAGGCATCTACACCTAAATCCTTTAGATAATCCAACTTAGAAGTAATGCCATTAATATCACCGATACCATCACCATTAGAATCCTTAAAAGAACGTGGATAGATTTGATAAAATATTGCTTCCTTCCACCATTCTTTTTTTATTTCAGGATTATCATCTTTATCTTCAATATTAAAAGAATTCAACAAATCAACAAACGCATCGATCGCCTCATCATTGAATTTATTAAACGTTAAATATTTCAAGGAACTCAGCTTAATGCCTCCAATCAATTTCT
>CAKUTY010000262.1 GCA_934692455.1 uncultured Erysipelotrichaceae bacterium | reverse complement strand
TTAAAGACGATCGCTTATGAATAAGATTATTCTAAGATTTATTATTGTGAAGAAACAAAAGGCTTTGGAGGTTGTCTTTGATGGTCGCTTAACGATGGAAGAAAATTTTAAGTTGCTTAGTGAAATATATGAGATTGACTCAATAGATAAGACTTATGTTGTAGATATTAATAGGAAAGTCGCTCTTAAGAAGGATGTTCCTATTTCATCTTTTAACTTCAAAAACTTTAAGACACTTTATCTTTTCTAGATTTAAATAAGGTTTTTTGGCGATAAAAAGAAAAATATATGAATGAAAAGAAAGAAAATATTGATAAGTTAGAGTATGATTTTCGAGAAGAAAATTCAAAAGAAACTTTAAAAAGTTATTATTACAAGGTATCGTTGCCTACATTAAAGTTAACTAAAAAAGAGTATGGTATTGTTTTTCATGCGATAAACACCAATTATTATTCCAAACATCTCAATGATAGATATATTATCGAATACATTGATGGTTATATTTATGTAGCTGAAAATAACGGTTATAATGAATATAGGATTTTTAGGAGGGCCAAAATCAAATGACTAAAAGAGAATTATTGCATCAAAAATTATTAGAAATTAACCCAAGAAATGATTTGACCATAGCTTGTGATACTTTTTTAGATACGGATCAAAAAGTTGATTTGGTATTAAAAGAGGTGCTAGATGGTAAGATCAAAACAAACGATGATGTTGTGCTTAAATTCTTAGAAATCGACTGTGGTTATGATGTTAGGGTTAAGTGCTATTATTAGTTCTGATGAGGGCTGTAATTAATGACTAATAGAGAATTATTGCGCCAAAAACTATTGGAAATAAATCCATTAAATGATTTGACTATTGCGTGTGATGCCTTCTTGGATACTGATGAAAAAGTAGATATCGTGTTAAACGATATATTGAGTGGTAAAATCAAGAATAATGATGATTTTGGTTATAAGGTTCTTGAGATTGATTGCGGGCATGATGTAAGGGCTAGAAAATGACAAATAGAGAATTACTACATCAAAAATTATTGGAAATTAACCCACGAAATGACTTAAGAATTGTTTGTGATGCATATTTAGATACTGATGAAAAAGTAGATATTGTGTTAAACGATATATTGAGTGGGAAGATTAAGACCAATGATGATTTTGGGTATAAGGTTCTTGAAATTGATTGTGGTTTTGATGTTAGACCAAAAGAAAACTAGAGAAATCTAGTTTTTTTTGTATAATGAATCTATAAAGGAGAGCCTTTGTTATGAAAGAAAAGCTTACTCAATTAATATTTGTGTTCTTATGTTTGATTATGATGTTTCCTATTGGCGTTAGCGGAGATACTGGTCCGAAACCTTCTGTAAGAATACAGTTTAAGAATATGGGTGATGAGTTGTGTTATGGCACTTTGTTGTCTAAAGAAGAGTCTACAGGTCCTGCACGGGCTTGGGATGGAGAAGAAGAGAATATTAACTTAGACTTTGTGGATAGAGATATCTGGGAAGCTTTTGTGAATTATGAAGATAGTGATGGCTATTATTTCTTACAATGGGCATGGAAGGTGAATGATACAAAGGAATTAGCTTGGACTTATTATCCACCTAATGAGTTTAAGGTTTTGTTGTATTATCCTGAAACTAATACTTTTATCTCTAGTGATGTCTGCAAAAGATATGCCTTTGATACCTACTATACAGTTGATATGGATGGTATTGAAATAGGTTCTATCAAATATGATGAGAATTTAAGCGGTA
>CAKUTY010000261.1 GCA_934692455.1 uncultured Erysipelotrichaceae bacterium | reverse complement strand
ATGACCGACTATAAAATCGTAAGTGAAGATAGCTTTAGAACATTTAATCCTAACCATTTAAAGTGTCTTCATATAGTGATATCGAATTTTAAATCATATATTCAAGGTGTCTATCATGGTGTAGCTAAACCATATATGATCCTTGCTTTCTCAGAATACTTATGGAGAATAAATCATAGATATTGTAAGGACTTAGTTAAAAAGCTTACTACACAAATATTAGATACACCACCAATAACTTGTAATAATATTGTGTATGCGTTTAAACAAGATGCCCAATTAAGAAACCTATTTGAAATAGGTGTGACCTGTTAAAGGGTGCTAATCAGAATAAATCACACCACCTAAAGAAAAAAAGTAACAAGTATTATATTTAACAATAACTATTATTAATCATTATCAACAATTCATCACATTAACTAAGAGGTAGGGGTATTCTTGTTGAGTATTTGATAAAAAATTTCAAATCACGAAAAAGCAAGTTCACGAGCCTTATTTTTGCACGAAAAAGCAAGTTCACAAAGCTCGTTTTTGCACGAAAAAGCAAGTTCGCCATATTTTAGACAGTAACTAGACAATTCATATATAATTAATGTTGGAAATAAGGAGAACTGTATAAATGAAAACTATTTTAGTAACTGGCGGTACTGGCTTTATAGGAAATTGTTTCTGTAAGCTATTACTAGATGAAAGACCTGAATATAAAGTAATCAATGTAGATGTATGCACATATGCAGCTAATCCATCTACTATCAAAGAAGAATTAAAAAATCCTAACTATAAGTTCTATAAAACAGATATTAGAGATAGAGAAGCTATAGAAAAGATCTTTGAAACAGAAAAACCTGATATCGTTGTAAACTTTGCGGCTGAATCTCATGTAGATAGATCTATCACTTACCCTAGTATTTTCCTTGAAACAAATATCATGGGGACAGCGGTACTTATGGATGCTTGTAGAAAGTATGGTATTGAAAGATATCATCAAGTATCAACAGATGAAGTATATGGTGATTTACCATTAGATAGACCTGACTTGTTCTTCCATGAAGACACACCAATCCATACATCATCTCCATATTCTACTTCTAAAGCAAGTGCGGACTTATTAGTACTTGCATACCATAGAACCTATGGCCTACCTGCGACAATATCTAGATGTTCAAATAACTATGGACCTTATCAGTTCCCTGAAAAGTTAATTCCATTAATGATTAACAACGCTACACATGATAAACCACTACCTGTATATGGACAAGGATTAAATGTAAGAGACTGGTTATATGTAAAAGATCACTGTTATGGTATTCTAGCTGTTATTGAAAAAGGAAGAGTTGGTGAAGTATATAACTTAGGTGGTCATAATGAAAAGGCTAATATTGAAATTGTTAAGATTATCCTAGATAAACTAAATAAACCAGAAAGCTTAATCACTTATGTTGCCGATAGACATGGCCATGACCAAAGATATGCCATCGATCCTCAAAAAGCCATGGATGAATTAGGTTGGGCACCAACTACCATGTTTAAAGATGGTATTGTCTTAACTATTGATTGGTATATGTCAGATGAAGGCAAGAAATGGACCCAAGAGTGCACATCTGGTGAATATCTAAAGTGGATTGAAAAGAACTATACAGAAAGAAGCTAAATTATAGGCCTAATGGCCTATTTTTTATATAATATTTAAGTATGAAAGTATTATTTGTATATAACCCTTTTTCAGGGAAAACTCAAATTAAAAATCGTCTATACGATATTC
>CAKUTY010000260.1 GCA_934692455.1 uncultured Erysipelotrichaceae bacterium | reverse complement strand
GAGTAGTGTCGAAAAGTAGTCTATACTAATTGACCATTATTAGCTATATTCAGTATTATTTACTGTTTATATAGAAAAGTATTATTTAGAGCATACTTAAAACAGCTCTATTTAAAGAGTTCTTTGAAAATTTAAATAGTTAGATGAAAAATTATGTGTTAGCTTCTTCTAATTTATTCCACACATCAAGGTGAATGTTTATACAAGCTATAAAGGAAAAGAAAGCATTTTTAGCTAAGTCTCTTACTCTAAACTGATGAAGCTTATAGTCGTTTAAAACACGATTGTTTATTCTTTCTGTTGAGGTTCTATTCTTATATATTTCTTTCCAAGTAGAAGATTTATAAGATAAAGGACCTTTAACTCTAATATCGTAGTCATCCTTAACATACATTGTTCTACCATATGGTGTTGAACAACACTCTGCTACATAAGGACATGATGATATTTTTCCTAAGGCTAAAGGACAACGATATTTCTTTCTTTCTCTTGTAACCTCATAACCATGGTAAATCATCGTACACTTGTTTTTACAAACCGGTATGCCATCTTGATTTATATATTCGTCATTATCAGGGTTTTCTTTTTTAGACCTTTTATTATGATCAATAACTGGGATAATATTATTAAGGTGTAAGAATTGGTATATCGGCATAGCATCACTAGCTGAATCAAGACATACATACTTAGGATGTATCGACTGGTTTAAGCACAATAGTTGCCCAAAGGCTTCAATTGATGTTGGTGCATCATGTTTACTGGCCTTATCTAGTGTTATATAAATAGGCAAATCATATCCAAGCTTCGAATTATGGTATGAAATGTTATAAAACGTATATCCTAAATAATACGTGCCTAAATCGCTATCCCAACCAATATTTGCATCAGGTGCTGACACCCTGTATATAGCTTCATCTTCATTTCCATCTTTTACTTTTTTCGGATACACAGAAGCATGGATATGAAGAGAAGAACCATCTCCTGATAACACTAGGTTATTATCATCGATATAGCCTTTATCTAATGATGGATTTACTACTAAGGAATTAAATATTAATTGTAGTTTATATAGCATTCTATCTGTATCGGGGTCAGTACCATTTTTATATTTATCAAGAAGTGCACTTGTATAAGACATTGTGTTTTTAACTACAAGTTTCTCGCCTTTTCTTAACTTATCCTTAGGTTTAATAAAGTAATCTTTCTTAACTAGTTCATTTTTTGAATGAACTTTACAAGTAAATCTTTCGATGAAGTCATAATGATTAGATACACATAAATCTTCATTAGTTCCAAGCAAATACTTAAGTACATTATCATTTCTTAAATCATCACACCACTTATGGATTGATGTATAACCTAAATGATTCATTAAGATAAATGACCTAATAAGTAGGCTTGGATCTCTTGCAGGCCTACCATATGATGAATAGCTTGAAGCTATAACATCACTGACAAGCCCCACATCTAACTTTTTAAGTTTATGTATAGCACTCTTAAACAACTTCGAATCTAAACGTTTACGTTCCGATTCAGATAAATTCGATTTGTGCGAGCTTATAAATTCTCTGTAATCCCAAATCGATGAAAAATCTTTTAACATATCGCCACCTCGCATCACTTACCAATTGAAGCGAGCGCAGCGAGCCCGATTTTCATATTTTTGTCAAGTCTTGACAACAAAAAGTTGGGGGTAAATAAATATATAGCTAATTAACAAAGCCTTGTCTTAATCAGCTATTATGACTTTTCGACAAGGCTC
>CAKUTY010000259.1 GCA_934692455.1 uncultured Erysipelotrichaceae bacterium | reverse complement strand
ATAGATTGGCGCTATTACTTATCTAATTGATAGCGAATGTGCTATCATTAAGTTATGAAAACATGGAATGAATATAAGGAATATGTAAAGAAGATAGATTCAAATAATGATATAGAGGAAGTTGAACAGATGGCTTGTATTATTTCTACTATGACAAATAGAAGAAAGGAACTTGGTTTGTCTCAAAGAGATCTTGCGAGTAAGTGTGGTGTTCCTCAATCTTCTATCGCAAGAATTGAGTCTTATAAGACGATTCCAAATCTAAGTACTTTATTAAATATCTATAATCATTTAGGTTTGTCACTTACTATAACAACAAGAGAATAATTATTTAAGTCAGAGAAATCTGGCTTTTTATTATATGGTAATATCCTATCAATAAGCGTTTCCCTTAATAATCGGTTCCCCATTCCGAATATTCGGGAGTGTGTCATCAACAAAAAGGATGGGCAAAATAATTTGTCGTTTTGTGGGTGTATTATCATATCGTTCTACACTTGTTATTCGTCACTAAATAATAGCCATTTAATTTAAAATAACGACACATTATTTTAGCCAAGGTTATAAATTAATGTTAAATAATTTCTTTCATATATAATTACTGATGGGTAATAAAAAAGGAACTAAGTTAAAAAGTTTTCGAAGACTTCTTAGTTCCTACCCTTGAGGTAATTTAATGATAGAAGAAAAAATAGCTTTTATCAATGATATTGATGATAAAAGTTTTATTAACGGTGAATGTAATAAAGAGTTACATTATTTTAGGTGCCCTAAATGTGGTTCTTATCATGTGGTAAAAAATGGCACTTATACAAGAAAGACAAGCTTATTAAATGGTGATAGTGCCTTTATTAGGCTACAAAAGTGTTTATGTAGAGATTGCGGTATATCTTTTAAGATACTACCGATGTGTATAAGTAGTCTTAATCATTTATCTGTAATATCTTTATTGAAGATATTACTTAATACTGGTTCTAATAATTTCTTATCTAAGACTTTTAATGTGGCTAGAAGCACTGTTAGAAATATAAAGAAAAAGTATAATGTGTTAATTAATAAGATTAGACTGTTGTCTATTAAATATGAAATTAATAATATCCAAAATTTAGTTGAGAACTACTACAATGAGTTTTCAACTTTTTTATTTGAGCCATCAACGAGTTTAGCCAATTATCATTTCGTTATAAACCAACTATCTTAAAGTTGGAGGATTTTTTTATGAACAAAGATGATTATGCGCTATTTAAATATTCGATAATAGCACCTTTTATTAATGGAACTTCAAACACAAAGAGTGTTCGTTCTTTTTGTGACCAGGCATGTAAGAAGGAATATAGCTTTAAGGGCGAATCTTATACTTTTAAGTCTTCAACTATACGTAATTGGATAAGCAAGTACAAGAAACAAGGATATGATGATTTGATAAGGAAGACTAGAAGCGATAAGACAAAACCAAGGGTACTTGATGATGATATTTTAGCTAGGGTTAATATCCTTAAAAATGAGTATCCAAAGCTTAGAACTACAGCTTTATATAAGATACTTATAGATGAAGGATATTTTATAGATAACGAAATAAGTCTTAGGACATTTGAAAGATATGTAGCTAACTGTAATTTTATAAGTTTGAATTCAGAGTACGAAAGAAAAGCTTATACATTTGAATTTTCTAATGATTCTTGGCAATGTGATACCACAAGTGGTCCTTATATACTTATCAAGGGTCAAAAGTATAAAACCTACATAATGGTGTTTATAGATGATCATTCAAGACTTATAGT
>CAKUTY010000258.1 GCA_934692455.1 uncultured Erysipelotrichaceae bacterium | reverse complement strand
TGTGTCAATTATGTTGTTGGCAACTATTGTAGCTGTCTTATTCCCAGAAGAAGGTGCAAATGGTGTTAATGGCATTATCATCATGTTGTTGTATCTATTAGATACTTTCTTGAATATCTTGTGTGAATTGTTGATCTCTAAACAATCTCGTTATAATTTCTTAGTTTCAGTAGTTGTAGAAATTACAGAAATCTTAACATGTGTTGTATTGATGTATCGTTTTGCGACAATTGCGACTACATTATTCTTCTGGTTACCAATCGATATTTTGAGTTATATTAACTGGAGTAAACATAAGGATGATGAAGATGATGAACTAACTGCAGTTAGAAGACTTAAGGGTTATCAAGAAGTGCTTATTATTTTGGGCATAATCATTTGGACATTTGGCGTTGGTTATTTCTTAAGTGGTTTGGATATTAAGACTGATTTCTTAAATGGTGATCAAAAGTTAATGACTATTATTACTTATATTGATGCTTGTGCTAGTGCGGTTGGTGTATGTAATGGTTTGTTTATTTTCTTTAGACTAAGAGAACAATGGATTGCATGGTATATTTGTGCTTTCTTGGAAGCTGTTATAAATATCTTAGCTGGTCAATATGTTCTATTGGTGTTAAAACTTGGTTATTTTACAAATACAACTTATGGTTATATTAAGTGGACTCGTTATATTAAAGAACATAATGAACAAAAGACTTTGTTTTAGTTTGTAAAAAGGTATATGAATTGTTACAATTTAAAGTGAGTTAAAGAAATGGAGTATTATTTTTATGGCAATTGAAGCTGGTGATTTTAAAACTGGATTAACTGTTATGGTTGATGGTGATCCATGGCAAGTTATCGATTTTATGCATGTTAAACCTGGTAAGGGTGCTGCAATTTTAAAGACTAAGATGAAGAACTTAAAGACAGGTTCTACTCAAGAAAGAAATTTCAATGCGTCTACAAAGTTTGAGGCTGCGATGATTGAGAAGAAGGCTGCTCAATATTCTTATTCTGCAGGTGATATTTATTACTTTATGGATATGGAAACTTTTGAAACTTATGAGTTAGATGAAAACAAGGTTGGTTTCAATAAGTATTTCTTACTAGAAGGTATGACTGTTATGCTTCAAATTTTTGAGGGTGATGTATTAACTATTTCTGTTCCTGATAAGGTTGAATTAACTGTTGTGGAAACAACACCTGCAATCAAGGGTGCTCCTTCTACACAAACTAAGGATGCACTTACAGAAACTGGTCTTTCATTAAGAGTTCCTCAATTTATTGAGCAAGGTGAAAAGATTTTAGTTACTTCTGCTGATGGTGAGTATTCTTCAAGAGCTTAATTAATAAGCTCTTTTTTATAAGATGAATAAAGTAGCATTAGTTACAGGTTCGGCCAAGGGCATTGGTAGAGCTATTGTAGAAAAATTGGCAAGTGAAGGCTATGATGTAGTAATAAATTATTTATCATCAAGTGAATTAGCGTTTAAATTAAAGAATGAAATTATTGATAAGTATGCTGTAAAATGTTTGGCATTCAAATGTGATGTATCTAAGGTTGATGAAGTTGATTTCATGTTTGAGACAGTTGAAAAGGAACTTGGCGATGTGAGTGTTTTAGTTAATAATGCCGCGGTTGATTATGCGAATTTATTTAGTTTAAAAACCAGTGAAGAGTTCTTAAGACTATTAGATATTAATGTTGTTGGATATTTTAATACATTTAAGCGAGCTTATAAGAAAATGTTAAAACAGGAATATGGTAGAGTAGTCAACATATCTAGTACCAATGG
>CAKUTY010000257.1 GCA_934692455.1 uncultured Erysipelotrichaceae bacterium | reverse complement strand
GGCGAGATTTGTGCCTTTATTGGACATAATGGGGCTGGTAAGACGACTACTTTAAAGTGTATTGTTGGTATTCATGATTTTGATGAGGGTGATATTTTAATCGATGGCGATTCTATTAAAACTAATCCTCTAGAGTGTAAAAAGAAAATTGCTTATATTCCTGATAATCCTGATTTATATGATTTTATGACAGGTATTCAGTATCTTAATTTTATTGGAGATATTTTTAAGATTGATGGTGCTAAAAGAAAAGAGTTGATTGATAAGTATAGTACTTTATTTGAGATTAAGGATGATTTGGGGCAGCCTATAGCTTCTTATTCTCATGGTATGAAACAAAAGTTGGCAGTTATTTCGGCATGGCTTCATGAACCTAAGCTGATCTTAATGGATGAGCCTTTTGTAGGTTTGGATCCTAAGGCTTCTCATTTATTAAAGGAGATGATGAAAGAGTTTTGTGAAAAGGGTAATGCGATATTCTTTTCTACTCATGTCTTAGAAGTGGCTGAAAAGTTATGTGATAAGGTTGCGATTATTAAAGACGGTAAGCTTGTTAAATCAGGTACGATGGAAGAGATTAAAGGTGATGCTTCTTTAGAGACTGTGTTCTTAGAATTAGAAGGTGATGTTTGTGACTAAGCTATTAATTAAGAAAGAGCTTCAACAAATTTTCAAGTCATATTTTTATAATACTAAGAAGAATAAGGCTAGATCTAAGGCAAGTATTATTTTGTGTTTTGTTGGTTTTGCGGCAGTAATGATTGGCATTATTGGTATGATGTTTGGGGTACTAGCTAATAGCATGTGTGCTACTTTGAATATCTATGGACTAGATTGGTTATATTTTGTCTTGATGGCTTTGATGAGTATTGTGATGGGTGTTTTTGGGACTGTCTTTACTACTTATTCTAGTTTATATATGGCTAAGGACAATGATATGTTGTTGTCGCTACCTCTACCAGTTAGAAGTATTTTAATATCTAGAATCTTTGCGACATATGTGATGGATGTTATATATGCTGGTGTTGTCTTTATTCCTACTATTATTGTTTATTTAATGAATGATTTTAGTTTTAAAGTATTAATAAGTTCTTTATTGTTCTTTATTCAATTGACATTATTTATCTTAACTTTAAGCTGTGCCTTGGGTTATGTAGTAGCTAAGCTAAGTACTAAATTAAAGAATAAGAGTTATATCACAGCTATAGCTTCATTATTGTTTATTGGCATTTATTATTTTGTTTATTATAAGGCTAGTGTGGCTTTACAGAGTTTCTTAGAAAATGCATTATTTTATGGCGATATCTTAAAGGATAAGGTTTATCTTTTATATCTTTTAGGACAAGCTTGTACTGGCAATTTCTTGTATTTATTAATCACTATAATAATTTCAGTAGCTTTATTTACTTTGGTATGGTACTTATTGAAGAAGTCTTTCCTTAAGATTTTAAGTGCTACTAAAAGGATAGAAAAATTAAAAGTTAAAAAATTAGATATAAGGCAGAGAGGCGTGTTTTCTTCTTTGGTTAAGAAAGAATTAGCTAGGTTTACATCTAGTTCTGCTTATATGCTTAATGCGAGCATGGGCTCAGTTTTTATGATTGTGTTGATGTTTGTTATTATTGTGAAAAAAGATATCTTCTTTCAGATGTTCCCTTATATTGAAGGTAAATATATAAATGTAGGAATTATGGCTGTTTTCTTCTTTTTGATTTCAACAAACTTTATGGGAGCGTGCTCTGTTTCTTTAGAAGGCAAGAATATTTGGATAACTAAGTCTTTGCCGGTAGATACCAAGGATATCTTGTTGTCTAAGGTAGTCTT
>CAKUTY010000256.1 GCA_934692455.1 uncultured Erysipelotrichaceae bacterium | reverse complement strand
AAAAGAAAAGTCGGGTCTATTTTTAGATTACCGACTTAATTCAATTTTTATTTGTAGGCCTTAGCTAAATGACATTAACAAATAGTGGGCTTTTTAGTGGTTTGGTATAGTTGACAAAATATTTTTATGGTATAATTTAAATGGTGTTAGTGGTGTTATATTATCAGGAGTGAATTATGGCATATTTTTTGAAACAAACCCCTTTAAAAGGAAGAACTTATTTGTCAATCGTTGAGAGCTTTTATGATGGTAATAAGAAAGGAACTGCTCATAAAGTTTATAAGTCTTTATCATCTATAGAGACTTTAAAGAAAAAAGGCATTGAAGATCCTGTTGCCTACTATCAAAAGGAAGTAGATAAATTAAATAGTGAAAGACAATTGAAAGAAGTTGAATTGATAAGCGAAACATCACCAAATAGATATATAGGTTATTTCTTAGCTAAAGCTGTAATGAATAAGTTAGATGTTAAAAAAGTAATAGACTTATTTGGCTTAACCACTAACTACAAATTTGATTTATATGAAGTGTTTTCATCTTTGGTATATGCAAGACTTGTTAAGCCCTGTTCTAAATATAAAACTTACTATGAAGTAATTCCCTATCTTGGTTATAAGATTAATTTCACTTATCAACAAATAATAGAAGCCTTAAAATTCTATGGATTAAATTATGAGAAGTTTGTAGAACTATTCACTAAAGCCACTAAAGATAAATATAAATTAAATACGGATACTACTTATTTTGACTGTACTAATTTCTATTTTGAAATAGATAGAGAAGATGATTTTAGAAAGAATGGACCAAGTAAAGAAAATAGAAAGTGTCCAATTGTTGGACTTGGTTTATTACTTGATGCCAATCTTATTCCTATTGGTATGAAAATGTATCCTGGCAATCAATCAGAGAAACCGGTATTAAGAGAGATAATTAAAGATTTAAAAGTTCAAAATAACATTGATGGTAAGACAATACATGTAGCTGATAAAGGATTAAATTGTGCTAAGAATATATTTGCAGCTAAGAAAAACGGTGATGGCTATTTATTCTCTAAATCAGTAAAGATGTTACCTGAAATAGAAGAAACATGGATTCTATTGAACAATGATTATAAAGAAGTAAAAGATAGCGATGGTAATACTTTGTATTTCTATAAGTCATGTATTGATAACTTCCCTTACACTTATACAGATGAAGATAGCGGTAAAACATATAGATTTGAAATAACTGAGAAAAGACTTGTCACATATAATCCAAGCCTGGCTGAAAAGAAACACTTTGAAATAGATAGAATGGTTGAAAAAGCTAGAGGACTATGTGCTTCAAAAGCCAAAAGAGATGAATATGGTGAATCTTCAAAATATGTAGATTTCAAAGGAAAAGATGGTTCTAAAGTCAAAGTATCAATAAATGAAGATAAGATTAAAAGGGATAAGATGCTGGCTGGTTTTAATATCCTAGTAACATCAGAAACCAATATGAAAGATGAAGATATCTATAACACTTATCATAATCTTTGGAGAATTGAAGAATCATTTAGGATTATGAAATCAGACTTAGATGCTAGACCCGTATTTTTACAAACTGAAGAATCTATTAAAGGTCATTTCTTAATATGTTATGTAGCAGTACTACTTGAAAGAATACTTCAATTCAAAATATTTGAAAACAAATTTTCTTCTAATGAACTATATAACTTCTTTAAAAACTACAAAGTTGTTAAAGGCAAAAGTGAATACACAAATACCACAAGTGATAATAACTTTATAAGAGAGGTAACCAAGTTTACTAATCTTCCTTTAAGAAACTTATACTTATCACCTGCACAATTCGAAA
>CAKUTY010000255.1 GCA_934692455.1 uncultured Erysipelotrichaceae bacterium | reverse complement strand
ACATAATTCTGTTGTGTTGGATACTTTGGCTAAGATGGCATTAAAGACTATAAGTATTAATGGGGATGTGGGTTCTATGCAAAGAGAATTGTTGGATAAGCATTTTTTAAGAAAACATGGTCCTGGAGCTTATTATGGACAAGGGTAGGGAATATCTTCTTGGCATGTATGAAAAGTCAATGCCAAAGGACTTATCGTGGAAAGAAAAGCTTTTAGCTTGTAAGGAAAGTGGTTTTGATTGGATAGAAATATCTATTGATGAAACAGATGAGAAGATTTCAAGGCTTTATTGGACTGAGGAAGAAAAGGATGCGTTGTTAAGGGATATGAAGGAAACTGGAGTTCCTATTTATACGATGTGTTTTTCTGCTCAGAGAAAATATTCTCTTGGTTCTTTAGGCAAAAATAAGCATGATAAGGCTATGGAGATAATGGAAAAGGCCATTGATTTTGCAGCATACTTGGGTATAAGGATAATTCAGCTGGCTGGCTATGATTGTTATTATGAGGATGCTAATGAAGAGACAAGAAATGAATTTATTAAGAATTTAAAAATTGCTACAAATATGGCTGCTAAAAAGGGCGTTATTTTAGCTTTTGAGACGATGATGGATAGGCCATTTATTGATACTGTCGAAAAGGGCATGGAGTTTGTCAATGTTTGCGGTTCTCCGTATCTTGGTATGTATCCTGATATCGGTAATTTAGCTGGTGCTAAACATGATTATGGATATTCTAAAACGGTTGTTGATGATTTGAAAACTGGTAGGGGTCATATAGTAGCTTGTCATTTAAAGGAGACTGCTCCATTAAAGGATCGTAGTGTTCCTTGGGGAACTGGTCTTACTGATTATGTCGAGAATATTAAAGTTTTAAAAGAACTTGGTGTAAGAATGTTTAATGGTGAGTTTTGGTGTGATTATCCCGATGATTGGATGAATTGGCTAAAGACTTCTAATAAATTTTTAAGAGATAAGTTAGATCAAGCATTTGAATAAATATGAAGAAAATATATAAGGATTACTTAGTGGCTACTGATTTGGATGGCACTCTTTTGAAAGATGATAAGAGAGTTTCTATTCACAGCTTAGATTATATTAACAAATTGATGAAGAAGGGTTTAAATTTTACTATTGCAACATCAAGGCCTTTTTCAGCTACTTCTAAGTATGCTGAGGTATTGAATGTAGATGTTCCTTGTGTCGTATCTTCTGGTTCGATGTTATATGATTTCAATAAAAAAGAAGTTGTATATTCTGATAATTTAGATAAGAGAATTCTACCTATATTGTTAAAGGAATATGGATTCAAAGATATCTTTGTTCATTCAACTAAGGGCAGTTTATTAAGTAAAAGTTGCGTACGCTTCAAACAGTTCAGTGATGAGAATCCAAATTTTAATCCTTTAATTATTGAAGATTGTAATCTTGAAGAATATGATTATAGTCAAATAACAGTTTTGCCAGGTGATATCAATGGGTTTATTGCTAGGTATAATGAAATACTTAAAGAATTTGATTTGAATATTTTTGAATGTGGTAATGGTGGCGTTGCGATGATCAACAAGGGACTTTCTAAGGCTAGTGGGATTAAACTTTTGGCTAATAATCTTAATGTTGATATGGATAAGGTTTTTGTCTTTGGTGATAACTATAATGATATTGAGATGATATCTGAATTTAAAAATTCTTTTGCGATGGCTAATGGTGAAGAAGAAATTAAAAAGTTAGCAACCTATATTACTGTAGATAACAATCACAACGGTGTTGCCTTTGGTTTAAAGAAGTATTTACCTAAATACATCATCTAAGTGGTTTAAAAATAGTAATAGTTATAA
>CAKUTY010000254.1 GCA_934692455.1 uncultured Erysipelotrichaceae bacterium | reverse complement strand
TCCTTAGAGAATTTATAAGGTGATGCTGTAGCTAAAATAACTTTCTTATGTTTTGTGTTATATTTCTTAGAAGCTATATAAGCTACAGCAGTATGTGGATCAATTAAATAATGATCCTTTTCATATACTTCTTTAATAGCTTCTTTTACTTCATCTTCATTTGCATAGATACCTACAAAGTCTTCTTGGATACTTGTAAGTAATTTGTTGTTAATTTGATATTTCCTATTAGTTTTTAAAGATGACATTAAATCCTTAATCAAATTAGTATCTTTACTCTTAAGATATAAAAGTCTTTCAAGATTACTAGATATTAAGATATCAATAGATGGTTCCATAGTATTAATGAAGTCTCTATTGATGTCATATGTTCCAGTATTAATAAAGTCAGTTAAGACATTATTGGAGTTTGAAGCGCAGATTAATTTATTGATAGGTAAACCCATCTCTTTAGCGATATAGCCTGCAAGAATGTCGCCAAAATTACCAGTTGGTACATAGTAATCAATTTGTTCATCAATAGCTATTTCATCATTATTTAATAATTCATAATAAGTACTGAAATAATAAACGATTTGTGGTAGTAATCTAGCGATATTAATAGAATTAGCACTAGTTAGATGAATCTTATTAGATTTATGATTTTCTAAGATATCTTTAACCATTGATTGACAATCATCAAAGTTGCCATTTACCGCAATGACATCGGTATTATTACCTTTAGTTGTTGTCATCTGTCTTTCTTGGACTTTAGATACCATCTTATTAGGATAAAGGATGGTGATTCTTGTGTTGGCCACATCCTTAAAACCTTCTAAGGCTGCCTTACCAGTGTCGCCACTTGTAGCACTTAGAATAACAATGTCTTTATCATCACTTGAACTAGAAGTTAATATATATGGTAAAAGTTGTAAAGCTACATCCTTGAATGCTGAAGTAGGACCATGGAATAGTTCTAGGAAATAATTGTTGCCTACTTTTATTACAGGGCAAATCTTTTCGTTGTCGAAGTTTTTGCCATATGCTTTATCAATGTATTCACTAATATCATAGTCAATGAATTGATTTAAGATAAAATTCGCTAATTCTTGATAAGAATAATCTTTTAACTTATATATATCATCAATTTTATTAATATGTTCTGGAACATAAAGACCACCATCTTTGGCTAAACCGTTGATGATGGCTTCTTTTATATTTACGATTTCATTATTATCTCTTGTGTTTAAATATCTCATAATTACCTACCTTGTTTATTTACTTTAAAAATGATACTATGTTTTTTGTTAGTAAACAAGTGTTCGTAAAGAAAGGACAGTTATGGTTATAGGAATTTTAGGATATGGAGTAGTTGGAAGAGGCGTCTATAAGATAGCTTCTAAGAATAATATTAAGGTTAAAAGGATACTTGAAAGAAATATTAGTGATCCTATTTTACAGACTAATAGTATCGAAGATATAGTTGATGACCCTGAAATAGATACAGTAGTCGAATGTTTGGGTGGTGATGATATACCTTTCAAATATTGTGCCAAGGCTTTAAGAAGCGGTAAGAATGTTGTCACATCTAATAAGAAGATGTTGGTTAAGTATTTAAAAGAAATTAACGATTTAGCTATCGAAAATAATGTTTCATTATTATATTCAAGTGCCTGTGGTGGTGGCATTCCAGTATTACATGAGATTAATAGAATTGCCAATATTGATATGATTATTAGTGTAGCTGGTATTATGAATGGTACTAGTAATTATATTCTTGATCAGATGTATACCAATAATTTGGATTTTGACATAGCTTTGAAACAAGCGCAAGATTTAGGTTATGCTGAAAAAGATCCAAGTGAT
>CAKUTY010000253.1 GCA_934692455.1 uncultured Erysipelotrichaceae bacterium | reverse complement strand
GAATTCAGATATGTATGGATTAGATTCCACTCAGCCCGGAGCACAGGAATATTATGATTCTATTTTAGAATTGTACTTAAATACAAGTTATTTTGGAGATGGATATTATTGTGTAAAAGATGCGTCTGAAGGTTATTATGGCAAAGAGCCTAAAGATATGAATAGAAATGATGAATTCATCCTTTGTAGCTACATAAAAATTCATAACTAAGGAAACAGCCTGGGCAATAATGGTCGCAATAGCAGCACCCTTTACACCCATGCCAAATTTAAAAATTAGTACTGGATCTAAAACTATATTAGTAAACAAACCTGCCGCATTAATCACAAAAGGTGTCCTAGAATCACCCCTAGCATTATGAATACCAGAGAACATATTATTAAAGAAAGACACTAATAAGAAGATTGAACAAACAACCATATAATCAATAGAATCTTTAATCATTGTCTTAGACTCTAGGCCAAAGGCATTAATATAAGCATCAGCCCCTAGTGTTCCAACAAGCGATAAAAACAAGCCTTCTAATAAGATTAATTGAAAGCCTGCTGCCGCATAACTTAAGGCTCTTTTTCTATCTCCTGCCCCAAGTGACTGTCCAACTCTAACCTGAGTTCCTGTTCTATTAATTACTACAACACCAAACGCAAACCATGTAAACATACCTGCCATACCAGCAGCAGTAACCGCATCAGCAGAAAGTCTACCAAGCCACACCATATCAGCTAGATTATAAGCTGTATTTAATACACCCTGTGCCATCATTGGAGCTGACAAAAATAATATTGTCTTTAGGATATTTCCATTTAATAAATCTTCTCTTTTAGTTCTCATATCCACCATTGTATTACCTTTATTCATTATTTCCTATATACTTATTAATAGTGGAGGTAAATGATGAATTTACATTATGATCATTATAAAGAAACAGTACTAGATACTGTAATCAAAGAGGAAAAAGATGGCTATTATGCCTTTGAAGATACGGTCTTCTTTGGTGAAAAAGGTGGCATGCCTTCTGATAAAGGAACTATTAATGGTTTAGAAGTTTTAGATTTAAAGTGGGATGGCGATACTTTATACCATAAGGTAGATGGAACACTATCTAATCCAATTCACATGGAAGTTGACTTCTTAACAAGACACAATAATACTATTGTCCATTCAGCTATCCATCTAATCCATGGTTTCATGGTAAAACACAATCTACCATATGATGCCTTTGGAGCTAACTTGGATAATATCTGGTATGAAATCAATACTAAAGTAGAAGAAGATACTCTTATCCAATTAGAACAATATGTAAGACAAGCAATCCTTGATTCAGTGGATATTGAAATATCTTATATTAATGGCAAGGACTATGAGGATGAATTCTTTAAACAATTTGATACTTTAAGAATTGTTAAAATCGGCGACTATGACAGTCAACCTTGTAGTACACCACATGTAGACAACACAAGAGAAATTGGCTCATTCTCAATCCTATCTTATGAAAAATCATCACGTGGTATTAGACTACAGGCTGCCGTCGGTTCAGCAAGCGACAATAAGTTAAAGAATGTTTACAATGAATATAAGAAGACTATCGTAGCCATCAATCCCGGTAAGAATAAATTAAGTGATGTAGCTAAGAATCTAGTTGATAATAACAAGGCATTAAAGAAAGAAATTGCTGATTTAAAGAAAGAATTATTAACATATAAGACAAAGGCCTACACCACTTCAACAGATAAGATAATTACCATCCATGAAGATAGCTCTCTTTTGAGAGATATCGCAATGGCCCTAGTAAAAGAAATAGACGACAATCGTTTCTTAATCAGTGAAAAAGATGCATCTTTGGC
>CAKUTY010000252.1 GCA_934692455.1 uncultured Erysipelotrichaceae bacterium | reverse complement strand
CTTGACTTGAAGCGTGCTGAATTAGCTTTAAGAAGAGCTATGAATCGTATTAAAATTGCATCTTAGGATGCAATTTTTTATGCATTAAGAAATCCAAAGCCTCGGTCATAAAACCGGAAGTTGGGCATATAAACGAGAGTTAATTTGTACACTATATAAAATTATCTAATGCTTAAAATGTTATTATTTTTTTCATTAGTTATAACTTAAAAGGCATGTTGATATCGCTAGTTTGCGATTCTTACATGCCTTTAGTGTTTTTTATCGTTCAATAATTATTTTTTAACAACATTTTTTGCATTCTCGATAACATCGTTAGCCATATCTTTTACCGCCTTGCGTAATTCTTTTTCACCAGAATTCTTTAAGGTATTAACGAACACCGCTGCTACGCCGCCTAAAAAAACTATTCCGGCATCAGCAACTTTTTTACAATCGTTCACTACTTTATCTTGTAAATCTTTTCTTTCTTGTACACATGACTCACAAATTCTATGCTTTGGCCCTTTATCTTCTATTGGGTTATAGCAATTAATACTTGCACAAACGTAGATTAATTTCTCACCACAAATAGGACAGTAATTTGTTTTGCTATCGAATTTTTTCTTTCTATAAGTTTCACAGTTTTCGTTGGGACATGCTTTTCTTCTTGTATCCATTTCTTATTCCTCCGTAGTTATGTAATATGTGTGATTATTTTCTAAAATGTTTTTAGTGTTTAAACAATTTTCAAACGATGAAGCTCTTTGTTCCCAAATTGTATTAATTAGTTTAGTTTCTCTATGATCGCATTCGACTAGGAACTTAGCATGTGGTTTTATTAATTTGTTGATGAATTTGCCATATTCTTCAAAAGTAACCAACATTGAAGGTATTTGATTAATATTCATATAAATCATAGCTTTTAATAAAGTTGCTTTACTAATGACATCAAAGCATCTATGTATATCATCCATTTTCGCATCAATAGTTTGTTTCCTTTTGCCTTTTTCTTTTTTATATTCTTTGCTAACAAGATAATTTAGATTATATTTAAATTCCTGCATTAGCTGTGCTTGCGAGTCATTTAATGATTTGATTGATTGTGCTATCAGTAGATCTTTTAATGGGGAATTAACCATTTGAGAAGCCTCAATATAGGAGTGAATTCCGCTATACAGCAGAGCTACTCTATCGTTGTGTAGTCCTTCAATCGTATCAATAACATATCCTTGAATTTCACCTAGTGCCTCTACGATATTTTCTAATTGTTCTTTGATTGAAGCAAGTTCAACCGCAAACATAGCTTCTGCTTGAGTGAGCCCTTGTTTTTGTACTTCTTCTTTAATACTTAGCTTTTTACCGTATTTTCCATTTTCTTTCAGTTGGGCAAATAGTTCTCCATCTTTTGAATCTAATTTTAAGGTTCCGTTCTTTATCGCTTCTTTCTGTTCATCACTAATATTAACTACATATCTTACTTCATCATTATTATCGGCGATTAAGTTGGCTTTAATCTTTTTAATAATTTCATCAGATTCTTTAGTTTTTTTCTCAACGCTATATTTAAGTGCTTCGAAAGCAAACTCATCATCGAGCCAATCAAGCAGTTCGCCATTAATATACTTAGTATTTGATAATTCGTTTTCCATTGACTTAATTTTAACATTATAATTTCTCCTTCATTATAGGGATTGTAAATTTCGCGAATATTTCATAAATATGCTATCTTAGGATGCAATTTTCTTATACATTTGTATTAGAAAAATTCTTAATGATATAATGGAATAGTTATTGGAGGTCAAAATGCCTATAAATACTAAAACAAATTATGGAGATATCAAAATATCTGATGAGGCTATCGCATCTTTAGCTGGTAGTACTGTATGTGAAT
>CAKUTY010000251.1 GCA_934692455.1 uncultured Erysipelotrichaceae bacterium | reverse complement strand
GTCTAGTACTGATTTGATTGAAACAGCAATACTTGCACAAGAAGCCACAATAGCTTTTGATTCTTTTGAATACTTACTATAATCATCACCCTCATTTTCAAAAATGTCTTCCATCTTATATATTAATGGTAAGAAATAAGTATCTAATCTCGCTAATAAATTATAGAACATGTAAGTTCTTCTTCTGATCGTTTCACATTGTAAACCAGCAGTATTTAATTGGGTAGCAATTTGAATAGCTTCAGATTTATTGGTATAAGCCTTTTCTAGATCTTTTTTAGCAGCATTGCCTGCAAACAAACCAACGACAGCTAATGCCGGTCCAACAACTAAGCCGCCCAATACAACTGCGCCACCTGCCATTCCTAAACCTCCAGCCGCAAGCGAACCTCCGCCAAAGAAAGCTAGAGTCGCATTCGTTGCAGCTGCTCCACTTAAACTTGCAATTGCAGTTCCTGTTGACGCAGCAGCTAACGCTTGAGCCGCACCATAAGCTCCAAACGCAACAAACGCACCACCTGCTGTTCCTGCTACAGTGCCACCAGCTATAGAACCCGCAAAATTAACCATACTTCTCATTTCAACAAAAGTATGTTCATCTATATGCATCTTATTTAGTTCTTCTAGACCTTCAGTATCTTTGAAGTTTACGTTCTTTAACTTTTGAAATGTATTCAAAAATTCAGCAACTGTACTACTCAATACATACATTTTTTCTTCACCCAATTGAGACAATGAATTACCACATGCTAATCTTTGTGCATTTAACCAATCAGTTGATTCCTTAACTATTTCATTAGCATTTTTATTCAATAATTTTGCCTTATTCTCATCAAAACCAGCTTTTATAACACCACCAACACAAGCTGAGCTAGTGGCAGCTATTATACCTATAAACAATAATGGTAATGGCATTTGTTTTCCTCCTATAACATTATCAAATCTTTTACACTCTCAAAAACTGCATTTCTTCTATCTTTTAATTCATTAACCATCGCTTCGATGACTAAATATTGTTTATTAGTAGTTTTAATCCAATCAAGTTCTTTTTCAATATCTATAAGAGTCAAAATACTACTCTCCATTTCAAGAAAAATTGCCTTATCAATATTTGTTTTTCTAACTATATATTTTATTAGTTTTCTCTCTACTTCATTATATTCTTCATCACTATATGCTACTGTAAGCAAATCCCAAACTAGAAGTTTAGGAGTAATGAAAGTGTCATCTGTGGTTTTCATATATAACAAGGCATCTTCAATACCTTCTCGCAAAGCATCAAAATAATCTTCTGTATCTATAACTTTGTCTAATTGTACTTGGCATTCTTTAACAATTTGTTCTTTATGATCAACGAAGTCTGGATCTAATTCCTTTCCAATCGCATCAAACTTTTCCTCTTCATTATGAAATATTTTTCCATCAGCAGCCATTAAATAATAGAAAATTTTAATTGCATTTCTAGTCGGGATAGCCTTGACAGATAGAACGCCTGTGTTATCATCCTTAATATTTTCTCTTTTATGTTCATTATTTTTTGTAGAATCCTCTTTAACATCCTTCTTCTTAAATATTTTTTTAACATCCACCTCAGGCATTTTAATTTTTTTTACATTCTCTGCTGCCATATTAGCTGTTTTTTGTATTTTTTCTTTCGCCTCAGAAAAATCAATTTCTTTCGTCGCATCAACAGCATCTTGAAATTTTCTTTTAAAATTTATTTTTTTCTTATCATCAGCCATTTTGATTCCCTCCATGTAATTAAAACTCAAACGGTATTTCCGAACTCATCAAATCATCAAATTCTTCTTGCGTCGTAAATTGCAGTTCTCTTCCCAAAACTTTTTGAATAACAACATTACCCTTTATAACCAAA
>CAKUTY010000250.1 GCA_934692455.1 uncultured Erysipelotrichaceae bacterium | reverse complement strand
AGCTTCACTTGGTTTCTTTTTAATAAGTAAACGTAAGAGAATAAATTGGATTGTGCTTTTATATCCAATTATCATGGCATGTTCTAGAGTTTACTTGTGTGTTCATTATCCAAGTGATGTCTTGGCTGGTTTGATTGTTGGCTCTATTGCGGCAATATTGGCATACAATTTGATTAATTATATATACACAAAAAGAAGGCTTGCATAGTCTTCTTTTTGTACTATAATAAATTTAGTTTTCAGGGCAGGGTGAGATTCCCGATCGGTGGTTATACCCCACGAGCGTAAGCTGAACTTGTGTGATTCAAGTGGCGACAGTACAGTCTGGATGGAAGGAGATTTTTTTATGTTGAAGACTAATTCTAAAACACATTTTATAGTGTGTATCGCAATACTTGGCGCTTTGTCAGGTGTTTTAATGTTGTTGGAGTTTCCACTTCCAATAGCTCCACCTTTCTATAAGGTTGATTTATCTGATGTGGCAGCTTTGATTGGTGGTTTTGGCTTAGGACCTATGGCTGGTGTACTTATTTGTTTAGTTAAAGTACTTATTTCTATTGTCTTAGATGGTACTAAAACAGCTTTTGTGGGTGAGTTTGCAGCATTTTTAATGGATGGAACATTCGTCTTTGTCTCAAGTCTTATCTATCAAAAGAAACACGATAAGAAGGGTGCTATTATTTCATTATTATGTGGTGTAATCGCCTTAACTTTAATGGGTATGGTAGCTAATTATTATTTAATGGTTCCAGCTTATGTTAAGTTTATGAATTTCCCATTAGAAGCTATTATTAGTATGGGTAGCGCAATCAATGCCAATGTTAATTCTTTATGGACACTAATTCTATTCTGTACAGCACCATTTAATCTTGTTAAGGGTTTAATTATTAGTGTCTTAACGTTTGTCTTATATAAGCGTGTATCACCATTGTTAAAGTAATTAAAAAATACTTCATATGAAGTATTTTTTAATTAGTCTTTCTTTTCGGTTTTAGTCTTAACTTTTTCTAAGAAACCAATCATCTTATCTAGGCTCTTATCAGCGATGTCTAGGGCACCCATTTTAACGTCTTTGATAGTTTGTTGAGTTTCAGGCTTGTTGATAAAGTCGACGATTGAATCTTTAATGTCGGTGGCTACTTTGATGGCACCTTGGACGTTTTCATTTTCTACAAACTTTTCCATTGTTGATTTGCCAATATCATCATTGTCGATTTTTACATATCTAGCATCGGTTCCTGGTTTGATTTCTTCGAATTTAGCGAAGGCAAAGTTTGCAGCTTGTTTGCATTTTTCATCAACGCGGTCTAAGAACTTGTTTAGTTCGTCTTCGTCTTTAATTTGTTCAACGACATTTCTTAGCTTAATTCCTGCTTCATCGATAGTACCGATTGTCTTTTCAGCTACAGTTTTGATTTTTAAAGCTTCATCTTCGTTAGCGTCTTGTAGTTTTCTATTTGCGGCGTCTTTAATGTCACCGACAATTTCTTGCATATTCTTAATTGTTTCATCAAATCTACTCATTATATGCACCTCCACATATAATTATACTATTAAAAATATTGTATAATTGTTGTCATGAGAAGAAATGGAAGCGGATTTGGTTTTTTTGGTTTAATATTATTTTTTATGATTTTTGGTGATCTTATTGGTGGGATTACGGTTGCATTGATGTCACTTATTCCTTTGGGTGCTATTGGTCTTTTGGTTTATTCGATTGTTAAGGGTGGTGATTCTAATAAGAAGAATGATTTTAAAAGAACTGTACCTAAGAAAAAGGCATATTCTATGAAGAATGGTGATTTGAATAAGATTGACAAGAAACTTGCGAATTATTTTAAGCATAATATTTCTTTGCCAGTAGTTGATGATATTTCTTTGAC
>CAKUTY010000249.1 GCA_934692455.1 uncultured Erysipelotrichaceae bacterium | reverse complement strand
ACAAGTATTATATTTAACAATAACTATTATTAATCATTATCAACAATTCATCACATTAACTAAGAGGTAGGGGTATTATCGTGGAAAGTTTGATAAAATATCTAATGTTAGGAGAAAAAATTATGACAAATTATGTTGTTACTTGTTGTTCTACTGCTGATTTAAGTGAAGATATTTTTACTAAGAGAAATATTCCTTATGTACCATTTACTTTTACAGTTGATGGCAAGACATATAATGATGACTATGGTAAGTCTTATCCAATTGATAAGTTCTATGCAGATATCAAAAATGGTATGCAGCCAATGACATCACAGGTTAATGTGGAAACTTATATGGAAATGTTTGAGCCTATTTTAAAAGAAGGCAAAGATATTCTACATTTAACATTAACAAGTGGCATTTCTGGTTCTATTAATTCTGCCAATAGTGCTGCAGCTTTATTAAATGATAAATATGATAATAAGGTTCATGTAGTGGATTCGTTATGTGCAAGTTCTGGCTATGGTTTATTAGTTACTATGGTTAAGGATAATCAAGATGCAGGTATGTCTTTAGAGGATAATTTAGCTTGGATTGAAGAGAACAAGAGAAAGATTATTCACTGGTTCTTCTCAAGTGACTTATCTTCTTATGTAAGAGGTGGTCGTATTTCTAAGGCTGCTGGTTTAATTGGTGGTGCTTTACAAATTTGTCCATTAATGACTGTTTCTGATGCTGGTAAGCTTGAGATTTTTGAGAAGATTAGAACTAAGAAGAAGGCTATGAAAAGACTGGTTGAGAAGATGATGGAAGAGGTTGGTCCTGATTATGATGGTTATGTATATATGTGTAATTCAGCTTGTTATGATGATGCATGCGCAATGACCGAGATGATTAAGGAAGGTTTCCATAATGTGAAGGAAGTTAGCATCTTTAATATCGGTACTGTTATTGGTTCCCATACAGGCCCTGGAACAATCGCTGTGTTCTTTAAGGGAAATAAGAGAGCTTTATAATAATTATTACAATTTATAACAACAAAGATTGAGTTAAAATTTGACCCAATCTTTTTTTATTTTGCTTTACTATTAACAATAAAAACGATTGGTGATAAAACTTTTTGTACAATCTAAGTTCAAAAAATTTCACCAAAAGCGTGAAATACACTGAGCTTGTTCGGAGAAAGAAAGAAGAGATAATTAAAGTAGGTAAGAGATATGAATATACGTCAAAAATATGAGTTAAGTATTCTGATTAAAGATGGAAAATTCAACTTAGATAAGTTGGCGGAGACATTTAATGTTAATGCTAGAACAATAAGAAATGATATTGTTCAAATAGAGGATTATCTTAAAAACAAGAATGTCAAAGCAACTATTGAGGTAAAGAATAAAATCATCACAATTAATATACTTAAAGATATTAAATTAGAAGATTTAGTTGAAATCAATTATCAAGATTTTTATTCTGATCGTATCTCAAATGAAGAGAGAGTTTTGTTAATATTGTCTGATTTATGTTGGTCTGATGGATATCTAACAATTCAAGATTTAGCTGATAAATATTTTGTTTCTAGAGGAACCATTAATAGTGATATCGTTTCTATTAAAGAATACTGTGATAAGAATGGAATTAATTTTGTGTCCGCTAGAGGAAAGGGCATCGGCATAGATGAAGATGAGAAGAATCGTAGAAAATACTTAGCTAGTATTATTAAGGAGTTTGCTTATCTAAATCAAAAAGTCAATCTAGATATGTCAATTTATGGCCAATGGTTTGATTTGGATGAGATAAATAAAATTCAAGCTATTGTAAATGAAGTTGATGAGATATTTAATGTATCATTAACAGATGTTGCTTATGAAGCGTTGATTGTGCATATTGCGTTATCAATCGAAAGATTTAAGGG
>CAKUTY010000248.1 GCA_934692455.1 uncultured Erysipelotrichaceae bacterium | reverse complement strand
TCTAATGTCATTAAGTTAATTGCATTAGATGGCAAAGTTCAATTAGGTACTTACTAAAAATAGTGGGTACCTTTTATTTTTTTACTTTTTTCTTCAAAAACTATTGACAAAATTTTCAAAATCGAGCGCTCGTTTCACTTCGCGCTAATCGTTAGGAAGGTGAAAGCGAGGTTTACAAAATGAAAATTTTAATTCAAAATTTGTGCTTAATTATATGTTTTAGCGCTCATGAAACTTTAGATGGAGGTAACTTATGACTAGATCCTCTAATAAAGTATTCTCTAAGCTTAATAACAAATTGAAAAAGCTGGATGGTAATAAACATAAACTTTGTTTGCTTACTAAAGATTCGTATTTTACCAGAGAACCTAAAAAATTATCTTTTATAGATGATATAAAAATAATTTTATCTATGGGACAACAATCTATTAAGAAAGAAATGTATAAATACTTCGGTTATGATTGCGATGTTGTATCAGCATCTGGCTTTATTGAATCAAGATCTAAGATAAAAGAAGAAACTTTTAAAATTTTGATGGATGAAATTAACAAATCTTTCTTATGTAACAAAACTTATAAAGGATATAGGCTTTTAGCAGTTGATGGTTCTAATATCACAATATCTTTTGATGGCGATGATTTTGATACTTATAAAAACAATGGTGAAGGTATAAGACCAAGTAACGCTTTTCATTTAAACGCTTTATATGACATATTAAATCATCGATACCTTGACGCTGTTATTCAAGGGAATAAAACACAAAACGAAATCAGCGCGATGATCGAGATGTGTGAACAATATAATGGTGATAAAGGAATCTTTATAGCAGATAGAGGATACAATTCGTTTAATCTATTTGAGCATATTAGAAATGTAGGTAGTTATTTCTTAATAAGAACTAAAGATTTAGGTAGTAAAACAAGCATTATCAACAGATTTAAACTGCTTCCTAAAGAAGGGGCTTTTGACATGATTGTAAATATAACTTTTACTAATTTACAAACAAATGAAATAAAATCTCAACCTAATAAATACATAACATTAATGAATAACCAAAAATTCGATTTCATAAACAAAGAGAATAGATTTTATGAAACATCATATAGATTTGTGCGAATAAAAATTGATGGCGTTAATGAAACTTATGAGACATTAATAACAAACCTTCCTCAAGATGAATTTACCAGCGAAGATATTGAAAAGCTATATAAGCTTAGATGGGGTATAGAAGTTTCTTATAGACACCTTAAATATTCAACAAGTTTAAATGCATCACATTCTAAGCGAAGAGATTTTATCAAACAAGAAATCTGGGCAAGAATGATTATGTTTAATATATCCATGATTATCATTGATGAAGCAGGTAAAACTAAGATTAAAAAGAATGAAAGAAAATATGAATATCAAATAAATATCTCAATGGCAATTCATTTAGTAATGTCTTTTATAAAGAAAAAAGGTGGCGTACCACCTAATCTCTTAGAACTGATAGCCAAAGAGATCTTGCCTATTCGACCCGGTAGATCTTTTGAAAGAAAAGTTAAAGGACACTCTTTCGTAAGCTTTGGTTACAGATTCAACTAGCAACTTTATTATAAATTAAATAAATGTAGTTTCATTCTTAAATATAATCAATAATTCAACAATGAATGTAGAAACATCTTTTAATAACGTCTTTAAAAAGAAAACCATAGATTTTTAAAGTTTCTATGGTTTATCTTAAATATTTTGTCATATTAACTTAATGACATTAGAGAATATCACGTTTGGTTTTATCGTATTAAAAAGACAGAAAGCAAAGAAACAATTCCATTTAAACCACTAGCACTTTTAAATTATCCCATGATTGATGAAGAACTAGGAGAGATAGCTATGAATTTTTGGAAAACAACATGGCAA
>CAKUTY010000247.1 GCA_934692455.1 uncultured Erysipelotrichaceae bacterium | reverse complement strand
CAATAATTATCAACTTGATGGTGGTCTAGAATCTAGTCTTGTAACGAATGCTTCATCCGTTTACAATAAGTTCACTGTTCAAAAAAGAGATGATATCGAAAGTGAAACTTTAAAAGCTGTTTCTTTTTCAGTTACCACAAAAGCTAACGTTGATTACACAATTGATATCTATACTTCTATATATAATCCTAGGAACCTAGAAGATGGCGTAAAGGTATCTTCAATTAGTGGAAAAACCACTTCTCCTGGTTTGTATACTATTGAATTAGGTTCAGAAAACGAAGTAAATTTAAAACCAGGTTCAACCTTTTATGTAGTAATTACTACAAATGAACCTGCTGTTGATTATGAATATGCTTATTCAGAAGTTGTTGATATAAACGATCCCAACAGTTTATTTGTATGGAAGAAAACTGTGAGTCAATTAGATCGTAACAGCTATTGTAAAGTAGATGGGAATAGTTCTTATGATGCTTTTACATATAACTTCCGTATTAAAGCTTTTACAAACAATAACTACAAACAAGCAAAAAAAACATATCTACCACTACCATCACCTGTAAAGATGCACCATACACCGGTAGCGAAGTATATCCAGAAGTAACCGTAACTGATGGTACAACAATACTTGTAAAAGATAAGGATTATACATTAACTTATTCAAATAATAAAGATGTAGGTGAAGATGCAAAAGTAATCGTTACAGGTATTAATGATTACTATGGTACTAAAGAAATAAAGTTTCAAATCTATAATGAACTTAATCTTAAACTAAGCTCTATATCTTTAACGTTAGATGGTTTGATTAATTTTAATTTCTATTTCTCTTTACCTGATGAAATAATTAATGATAAAGATGCATATGTATTATTTACCCTTCCTGATGGTAGACAAGAAACAAAGTATGTAAAAGATGCTAGAGTTAATGATAAAGGATATCGAGGTTTATATTGTGGTGTATATTCAATGGAAATGACTGAAAAAGTAAAAGCACAATTATTTACTGGTAATGGCGTAGGAAGTAAGATTTACTATTATTCTATGGAAGACTATGTAAACATAATAGAAGGCATGCCTTCAAATGCATCAGTTATGCCATTATTAAACTCGATGCTTAACTATGGCGGTTACAGCCAGGATTTGTTTAATTACAACCTTGAAAACAAAGCATATAAGAATGTAAAAGACAACTATTTAAGTGAAATGAATTCGCTAACTTATAATGATTTTGATGTTTATAAGCCAACTGTAACAAAAAATGATGATAATGTTTCTGCTAAATCTGTAACCTTAGAACTTTATAATGGTACAACTTTAAGAATCTACTTTAATATTAAAGATATATCTAAGGTTGATGCTTCATCTATAAAGATTGATGATAAATCAGCAACATTGAGCAAAAACTCAAAAGGTTACTATTTAGATATTAAAGACATAAAGTCTTATAAATTAGATGAATACCACACATTCGAAGTAGGTGGTAACAAAGTTGAAGCTTGTGCTTTATCTTATGTTTATTCATCATTAAAATATGATATTGCACCTGATGTAAGCAAAGCACTGTATTTATATTTTGTAGAAAGCAAAAATTACTTTAAGTTATGAAACTATTATTAGCTGATACAGTAATACAAGTAAACAATCTATATACATATATAGAAGAATATTGTAAAGATTATATCTATACAGGAAGTAGAGATATCGAGTTTTGTGTTGATATTTATGAATCGGATATAGAATATGAAAGAAATAAGAGTAGGCAAGAGGATTTAAAAAAGGGTATAAAGATAAGAGAATTTGATAATGCTTATTTAGAAACTCTTACAGTATATAGAAAGATATGTAAATGTTTGCTAGAAAAAGATATTCTATTGTTTCATGGATCTGTGATTAGTGTAGATG
>CAKUTY010000246.1 GCA_934692455.1 uncultured Erysipelotrichaceae bacterium | reverse complement strand
GGCCAACACTTGATGAATTAGAAAACAATTCAATTACATCAATACGATAAAAGGAAGCCAGTTTCTTGCATTGTTCAAAATTACATACAGCACTGCCATTTTCAAACGCCATATAGTCTACCGCATCGATGCCTAAAACTTCAGCAACCTGTGCTTGAGAATAGTTATAATGTTTTCTTAGTCTAGCTAATTTATTTGGTAACTTGTTCATCGTTATAATTATAAGGCATTAGACAAAAACTTATAAACATTTCCACCTATAATAGTTCCGCCATATATAGTGGTAAATGAATAATTCCATCTTTTATCATGACATCCTTCGTATACAAAATATATGAGTTGCCAATAACCTTAGAAAAGTGTCTTCTAAATTTATCTAATGAAGAGTGAGAACGATAATTTCCTGATTTAACTTCAACAGATGCAATCTTTTTATCCTCAGTAATCAAGAAATCAATCTCCATATGATTTTCGCGATTAATATTATCATTACGAGAATAGAAATGTGAACTACTCACCGCTTATAGAAGCGGGAGCTTTGTAAGAAGTTTGATATTTAAGTTTCCACCTAAATAATTAGGCAATCCTTATTCTTATAGGCGTATCCACTTCGCCTCTACTGTATAGGATATTCATATCCACAACGCTACTTTTACGCATAATGTTTAATGCACCATTAATATCTGCATTAATTAGTTTATTAGTACCTGTCTTATATAGACCTCTTTTAATTCTTTGACCACTAAAACTATAAGCATTATGATTATTATCATTATAGATAGGTATATTATCTTTATCAAAGAAACTAGCCTTTGATGTATAAGATTCTTCTTGTTTAATAAGGTTAATACCATATAGTTTAGATAGATATTCTAGTTTATATCTAAGTTTTCCATAAGGAATATTTACGAAGGTTTGGTTATTTCGTTTTCCAATATCACTGTTCCGTTGAAATGTTTCATTATAGCCAACAACGATATTGCCAATATCATTTAATATACAATAATCAATAATATATCTAGCAGTCTTATTCATATAATCATTAAGCTTATTATTTCTATTATTTAAGATAATAGATTGTCTTAAAGTTATATTATCTATTCCTTGTTTATCCTTAATACTTTGTAACTGAGCATTATACTTGTTATACCATTGGTTAATTGATTTAAGTCTTTTACCATCAATGATAAAAGAAGAACCATTACTAGTAACACAAGTACATAGATTATAAATCCCTAGATCTATAGCTAGTGCGTTTTGATTATTTAACTTCTTTTGTTCAATATATTCTTCATAAGTATATTGAATCTCAAAGAACCTAGCATTAACTTTAGGAATAATCCTAATCTCTTTAATCTTCTTATCAGCTAATATAGGTGGCATATTAATACTAATTGGTTTATGTGTTTTCTTATATAAATTAGAAAATGGTATAAGTAACTTATTATCTTTAATCCTTACAAAACCTATAACAAGTGTAGTAAAGCTATCCTTTGGTAAGTAATAAGGTAACCTAATATCCTTATAGTTATACTTACCTTGTTTAGCCAGTCTTAATAAGTTAAAGAAAGACTTAAAAGAGCCATCAACTTCCTTAAGTATTTGTTGCGCCATATTAGAATTTAATATCTTATAGTTATCACTAGATTTAAGAAGCTTATAATTCTTTTCGTAACTTAGATATTCGTTATTAACAAAGTAATATTGTCTTATATTATAGATAGCTTCATTAGTTAAATTCTTAGCTACATGACATAATTCTTTAATATCAAGATATTCCTTCTTACTAAGATGCTTTACTTGTTGTTTAACTGTTAAATACATATATATCTCCTCCTTTCTTTGTATCCTAAGTGTACTAAAACAGGTGTACATAAATCATCTGATTAGCACCCTTTAACAG
>CAKUTY010000245.1 GCA_934692455.1 uncultured Erysipelotrichaceae bacterium | reverse complement strand
ATCATCAGGTAAGTACGTAGTAATATCGTTTTCTACTTGAACCCAACCAGTAGAAAAGATTGAAAATAATATCGCAAATATATAGATTAGAAAAAATAAGTTCCTCCTATCAACAATAAAAGAAGCTATCTTCTCCATCCCCGAGCTCTTGTTTTTTTCTTCTTTTTTATCCATAAAGAATATTATAGTGCCACTATTAAAATATATATTTAGTTAATATCTTCTTTTTGCGCAATTTTGAATAGCATTTTAATCAATATTTTGTTCTTTAAAACTAGAGGCGCAATAACACCTCTAGTCTAAATTAATCTTTTTTGCTTGGATCATTTAGTTTTTCCCAATCATAACGAATGGCATTATCATTTATTTGATTAATGGTACTATCAATGTCACTCCAAAGCATGGTATCATTTCCAAACAGCTCATACACTGTACCTTTATCAGTAAATGGTGATTCTTGAAGTACAGACTTATCTTTCAACAAACCATTCATAACAATATATTCAATTATTTGATTAACAAAATATATTTGGTTTGCGTTCATTTCTCTTTCATCTTGATATTTAGAAAATGCTTCTTTGGCAGCTTTCATATCTAAACCAACAATTTCACGAACAAACTCTCCTAATGGTTTCTTTCCAATCTCAGAATAATAATCTTCCTTAGTACCCAATTGATTCCATATCACATCTTCAAGCGCATTAATATCATCCATATTCAATTGCTTATTTTCTTTTATCTTAGCGAAAACAGGATTATCATCTTCGTGTTGTTTAATATAATATTCAATCTTTTCTTTATAGTTTTGTAAATCAGTGGTTCCTAAATTAGAATCATTCCATTCCATATTTAATATATTATCTTCAAAATCAGTTTCGTATATTATGCTCTTTTTTGGAACATATTTAATCAAGTCACGAAGATTTTTTCTTATTAATTCAAAATCATCTATTTCACATTCGTTAATATAATTAGTATTAATTATTTTGTTTAATAATTCTGACTGAACTTGAATTTCAGGGATATTTGCAACACTTGCTACAGCCTTTGCCTTTTTTAGCAAATCATTAATACCTCTTGTATATTTCTTATCAGCAAGATGAGCAAGCTCTATACCATACATCAAAGCATCGAAACGCACTGCATTTATTTCATCTCCATTTGGATAAATCAGTGGTACTAGTTCTTCTTCAACTTCCAAGCAATCTGCAAAAGTAAGACCATTATAATTATCAGGATTAGAATATAAATCGACATACTTAATGTGTTGACGCACATCAAATTTATCTCTATCTAATTCCTTCACTTTGTTTACCATTTCTTCAACCAAATCATTTCTCCATTGTTTCAATTCATCAGTTTGATAGGCCAAGTCTTGTAGTTTATATACAATTTGAAATTTCAAATCAAAAATTCTGCAATGTACTGCCAACATATTTGCGGAAGCTTTGCCCTTATTAATTCTAAAAAACTCAAAGTTCCCACAAAAATCAAAAATATAGAATTCTTTTTTATCATATCCATCTAGAAGTCCTTTACAAAGTCTAGTTCCTCTTCCTATCATTTGCCAAAACTTCGCCTTACTTTTTACAGGTTTAAAGAAAACTAAATTTAATACTTCTGGCACATCAATACCTGTATCTAACATATCTACTGATATAGCTATTTGTGGTAACTTATCCTTTTGTGAAAATTCATCAATTAGTGTTTGAGAATAATTAATTGTATTATCAATCACTTTCGCATAGCCATTTAAATGAGGATACTCATTATTAAAAATTTCAAAAATCTTTTCTGCATGTTCGTGGTTTTTCGCAAAAATAATAGTTTTTCCTATTTTTTGTCCATAATCAACTTTTATTCCATAAGTAAAAAGAGTTTGTAATACCTTACGAATTGTATCA
>CAKUTY010000244.1 GCA_934692455.1 uncultured Erysipelotrichaceae bacterium | reverse complement strand
CCGAGCTTTTTATAGAAGAAAACATAGAAATGCTTCGTTCTATGATGAAAGAAGGTGTACGCCAAGAGATTGAATGGGGTCATTATGTGATAGGAGATGGTGTTCCAGGTTTAAATAAGGACATGATAAGTGACTATATTCACTATCTTGGCAATTTACGTTGGATGAGTCTAGGTTACTCCCCACTTTTTCCAGGCTTTGAAAAAGAGCCAGATAGTATGGCTTGGGTTAGTCAATATTCTAATGCTAATATGGTTAAAACTGATTTCTTTGAGGCCAAAAGCACTGCCTATGCAAAAAGTACAGCCCTTGTTGATGACCTATAGTGCTAATGTAAAATATAGAGCTCATCTTTCTTAAACTTCTTTAGGTAAAAAGGTATAAACAACTTATTGAACTTCTCTAGGTAAAATGGTATAAATAAGTTGAGGTAGTGGTATGGATTACAATTTTTCTGGAGATTTTAAGTCAATTCGAGATATTTTAGATATTTCTCAAAAGGAATTTGCGAAGGTTTTGGATACTGAACAAAAAACAATTTCTAATATAGAATCAGGCGATTCACGTCCTTCTCAAGCTATTGTGGAAAAAGCTTATGAATATGTATTTAAAAAAGAAGTTAAACTTAATAAATTGAAGGAATTGCTGTGTAGAGACAATTTAACTCATAAAGAAAAACTACTTTTTCATGGTGCCAAGGGTGAAATTAAAGGTGATATAGATGTTAATTTTGGTAGAGGAAATAATGATTTTGGGAAAGGTTTCTATACTGGCGAAAGTTATGAACAGGCCGTATCATTTATATCTACTTACAATAATTCTAGTGTATATTTTGTAAGCTTTGATGACAGTGACTTAAAGTGTAAAAAATATGCAGTCGATAGAGAATGGATGATGACTATCGCATATTATAGGGGAACTTTAGAGGAATATGAGAACCATCCTTTAATTAAGAAAATTATTGAGGAGTCAAGAGATTGTGATTATATAATTGCGCCAATAGCTGATAACAAGATGTTCGAGATAATTAGTGAATTTATTGATGGTAATCTTACTGATGAACAATGTAAACATTGTTTAGCTGCTACAAATCTTGGTATGCAATATGTGTTCCTAACCGAAAAAGCAGCATCTAGATTAAAGATAGTAGAGCGTTGTTATGTTTGTGATAAAGAAAGAGAACATTATAAGAAACTTAAAGAAGATTATAGAAAACTAGGCAATGATAAAGTTAAGTTAGCCAAGATACAGTATAGAGGCGTTGGGAAATATATAGATGAGGTTTTGGCATGTTAAAAAAACGAAAAATAGATAGTAATGGTTTGTTGATGTGTAAAATTCAGGCCCAAGCTTTTGAACATTCAATCGATAGAATGGATTGCAGTTCAGATGTTTTCATTAGAAGATTCATGCATAGTAAAATCGCTGATTTATTTGATAACGAAGGTATTTTAGATACTAATTATCAATGGAAAGATGTGTTAGATTTTGTTGAGGAAGAATATGGTGTTACTGATTATGGAAGTGTTAAATATAGCCCTAATGAAATGTATTGGATTGGCTATGTCTACAGATACTACTCATATACTTACGAAATGTCTTCAGCTCAAGTCTATCGAATTGTAAAACCAAAAGAATTAAGAGATGTATATTTGCCTTATCATACTCTAGATCCAAGTCAGGCAATCGAGAGGATAGTAGAGGCTAAGGGATTGCCTCTAACGGAGGAAGAAGAGCTTAAACAGCTCAAACGCAGCCAGACCGAAATGTTGGAGCGTATCTCCGGCTTTACCGCAGAAGAAGCGATAGACTATCTGCGCCTGCTTCTTGAGCAGCCGGAAAACAGCCGCCTTCGGCTGCAGATGCTCGAAAAAAAGCGCGCAAAGGCGCTCGATGAAATTCACATCTGCGACCGGAAGCTTGCACGCCTGGATTATCT
>CAKUTY010000243.1 GCA_934692455.1 uncultured Erysipelotrichaceae bacterium | reverse complement strand
CTCTGGAACATGCCCACCATTTTTATATCTACTAAATGACGCAGGTGAAATACCCGAAATAGCACAAATATCTTTAGCACTACAAGAAAGAACTTCCATATATTCACTAAGTTGCTGATTAAATTTCATAATAGTCACCTTTCCTTATCTTAATTATAAGATACAAAAAATCTAATCTCATAATAGTCAATTGACTCTTATGAAAGAACAATAATCTGACCATGTCTCATATGAAATAATTACTATAGAAATCAAAGGAGGATGTTTATGGCTTTAATCAAATGTCCAGAATGTGGTAAACAAATGAGCGATATGGCAAGTAGTTGCCCTCATTGTGGTTACACCAAAAATATTAATCAAAATAGTAGTAAGAAATCTAAACCTAAAAATTCTAAGAGTAAATTTAGTATTAAGTACTTAGTCATAATTGTTGTCTTGTTAGTTGGTGGGTATATGCTGTATAGTAAACCAAGTCAAGGTGGTGATGTACAGCCTGGTGGTGATATACAGCCAAACGCCAATGGCAATTATGAATTCAATCAAAATGGTAAATACTTTGAATTTCCCACTAACTATAAAGTCTATATAGATACTGACGGAACCATTTATGTAGGTCAATATATCGACGATAGTGGTGCTCTAATACCATACATTTCAATTGAAAAATATACTGGCTATACAAATCCTGTAGATATCTTAAATGAGCTTTATGAACTATTAGTCAAAGAATACCCTGATACTAGCATTGTCATTGATTTAGTAAATGGACAAATAAATGATAAAGATGTCTATGGTGTTTGTTTCGGTTATACATCAAATGGTCATTATGTAATCGACAATAGATATGCCTTCCTGATTGGCAACAGTATGTATTTAATAACCACTAAAGAAGAAAATCAAAATACCGATGAAATCAACAATGTATGTACATTAATAATCGAAAGTTTGAAGGAGACTAACTAATATGGCACTAATCAAATGTAAAGAATGCAATCATGAAATATCAAGTACGGCAGAATTTTGTCCACATTGTGGTTATAAGAATGATGTTAGAACCTGTCCTGAATGTGGTGCACTAGTCAAAGAAGATGATGAAATTTGTAAGGAATGCGGTTATCCTCTTAAACAAGAAACCAATTCGAATATTATTACAGAAAATCTAGATAAGATAACAGGAGCCCAAAGTAAAAAATACGTAACTTTTAAAGATTTATTTAAAAATACTTTTAACAAACATACTGAAGAAGATCTTGATGCCTTGTTTATATGTGGTGGTGATACAACAACACCAAAGATTAAAGACCTAGACCCTAGAAACGTCAGTGCCTGGGTCTATCTTAAAATATTATTATTTTTTATCGTTGCCTACATTCCAGTTCGAATTGGCTTTATTAGCTTTGGTAACTATAACTTCTTACCTGCAATGGTAATACTGGCAGCCTTCGCTATACCATTTGCGGTACTCATGTTCTTCTTTGAGATCAATGTCTTTAGAAACATTCCATTCTATAAGATAATGAAATACTTTGTATGGGGTGGTGCATTAAGCTTAATAGTAGCCATCCTATTCTTCACATTAAACTTTAATTACGACATCGCTACCTTTGACGGTGCCCTAATGGTAGGCTTAGTTGAAGAAGTAGCCAAGGCAACAATAGTCGCATTCTTCTTATTCAAAAGTAAAAGAAGCAACTATATCCTAGACGGACTACTTATTGGATCAGCCGTTGGCGCAGGCTTTGCGGCCTTTGAAACAGCTGGCTACATCCTAAGATGGTTCTTACAATCAGGTGTCGATTCAATGTTACAAGTAATAATATTAAGAGGCTTCCTTGCCCCAGGTGGACATGTTGTTTGGGTAGCCATTGAAGGTGCAGCCCTAATGTATGTCAAAGGCTTTGACAAACTTGATAAGAAACACCTAAACGATAAAAGATTCCTTCTTACT
>CAKUTY010000242.1 GCA_934692455.1 uncultured Erysipelotrichaceae bacterium | reverse complement strand
ACAAGTCGCTGATAAAGCAGATACTATTACAAATGAATTGCTATGCAGACTTGGAGACAGACTAGCAAGAATTATTATCTGATTTTTTGGAAAGAATTTATAACTATTTTATAAAAATATTATTATATGTATAGATTAGTATTAAAATGTAAAATTTTTAGTTTGCTTACACAATTCGACAAAATTTGCAAAAAATCCTAATTTGCACAGCAGGATGACAAATCCCTTATTTAGTGCTTTTGGATGACATAACATCTCTATATTTCACTCTTTTTGGTGACGAAATTGCTAATTCTATAAATTTTAGTACTTTATCATACCTATCGTTTGGTTTGTTGGTAATAAACCAAAACAGATTTAACCAGTCTTGTAAGTTATCTCTATTGAATCCACCATGAGCCCTCATAAATCTTTTTAATAAACTGTGATAATGATTAATTGGATACATTGGGTTTTCTCCATCTTTTAAATTTTTGGTTTCTATACTTGGATGTTCTTCACTATTAAGATGAAGCATTTCAATAAGTGCTATGTGAGAATTATCTCCATCATGAATAATGGTTGAACATTCTTCAATTCAATATGTGAAGCATAAGAATTTAATGTGCTTTTTCTAGATGGCTTAGATGTATTTGTAACTATTAAGAAAGAAGATTTCATATCTTCAGATATTGCGGTTGCTACACCTATTTTGTTAATAGATATTCCTCTTAGTTTTTTACCATTCTTTGTTATTACATCGCTTTTCTTCTTAGAAAAATAGGTTTCATCTATAAAAATTCTTCCACTTAAAACGACATCTTGTTGAATATCTTTCAATACTTCAAATACCTTAATTAACCAGTATTCTCCAGTGCTATTTGCGTTTCTATTATCATAAGCACTGCTTGTAATAGAATGGTATTCAAAAAGATGAAGTAAATACTCAAACCATTCAGATATAGGTATTTTTCTTGAATCAAAGATAGTGTTTGTTAGTGGATTAAAATTTCTTCCACAATCATTACAAAAATAGTTTTGGATGTTGTTTATATTAAAACCATTCTTAATTATTTTAGAAGAACTACAATGATGACAACACTTAATTAAAATAGAATTGATAAAATCAATTTCGCTATTTGAAGCTGTTCTATGTTTAGCTTCATACCACTCACTAATAGTATCTTCAACCAAAAGTTCTCTAGGTGTTTTATGATCTTTGTAAGACCACGAAAAAGTTCTAAGAGGTTTTTTGTCTCTTAGGTGATTTCTTATTATTCATATTTGTTGGCGGTTAATGATTTTAAGGAATGAATAACCAAAAACCGCCAAGCTCTTTATCGATAGCTATTCATTCCATAAAATCATTCGATTGCTTGCCTTTCTACAAGCGAATCTGATTATATCATTTTTGAAATTGCTATCCCTGTTGTGCAAATATGGATTTTAATATATTTTAAAATAATTGTGTGAGTGACGTTTGTAATAAAGTGCTAATTTATAATAGTATTGCTTAAAGGGTGTTCAACATCCTTAAGGAGGTAAAACTATGATTAAAATTATAGAGATTCTCCTAATGATAGGACGTAGCGAATGATTTATGTCATTTAGCTCAAGTTTCTTATCTGGAGTTACTTTATTATTTATTACCAATAGAATTAATAAAAATAAAGAATAACTTCAAAGAAAATGCTTCAAATAGATATTATTTGAAGCATTTTTATATAGTGTATATTACCTTTATGATTGGTTTTACGAGTTGTATTTGTGTTTACCAACCAAAAATTGAGTCATTTACCAATGACTGTAACCTTGTTGCTGATAAATGATATAAATATAAATTATCCTTAGGATTTTTAACTATTCCTTTCTTTCTTCTAACTTTATCAAATAATGATTTATTAAATACTTTCATTAAAGTATTTCTTGAAGCTATAAACAATAAGTTTAAAGCACCTCTATCTTTTCTGAA
>CAKUTY010000241.1 GCA_934692455.1 uncultured Erysipelotrichaceae bacterium | reverse complement strand
CTATTAGGTGGCGCGTTTTGTCTAATGAAAATAATACTGCATGGCTTCTTTCTGATAAGATTCTTGATGTTTACTATTATCACAACGAAAATAGCATCAATGTGAGTGTTTATTGGAAAGATACTATAATGAAGAAATGGTTAAATAGTGAGGATTCAACAGGAGGCTTCTCTGATAAAGAGGTAAAAAATTCTTCATGGTCTTCAAATAAGAGGACAATTCTGCCAAGTGTTGATACTGCTTTCGCAAGGGGTGGTGGTACAATAAATCAAACTAAGGGTGCTGATTGTTATATTTTGCGTAGCGATAATCCTGATGATTATTTAGATATTATTAAGAATGATGGCAGCTATGATTTTAGTATTTTTGATGCTGGTATGGCATTTGGTGTTCGCCCATCAATGTATCTAGATAATTCAAAAGTCTTATTTACATCACCTGCTAGTGGAGGTAAAACCGAGTCAGGTTTAACTTCTGTTTCCGATTATAGTAGAAATGAATATAAACTTACAGTATTGGATGCTGATAGAAATAACTTTTTAGTAACAAAAAAATCTCAATCAGGAGATATTATTGAATTTGATTACGAACTTGCAAAAACAGGTAATAAAGAATTTATTTCGGCAATGGTAGTTAATGGTGATACTGTAAAGTATTATGGAAGAATAAAGAATGTTAATGACGAAAGTGGTACTCTGTCTCTTTCTATTCCAAGCACTGTAAATGTAAATAATGGTGATCGTTTGTTTGTGTTTAATGAACAATGCAATGGTGATTATAAGACAGATTATGCTAGTCCGTTGCGGGAACTTTCTCTTGAAAATTCAAGTTCTAACATGCCTTTACTTCAAATCAATTCTGTAACTAACGAATGGGAAGTTTCTTATGATAATGGTGCAACTTGGACTTCATTAAATGTTAAAGCTACAGGTGAGACTGGAGCAAAAGGAGACAAAGGTGATACAGGTGCTAATGGAATGGATGGAGCTAACGGTGCTGATGGGAAAGACGGTATAACGCCTATGCTTAAAGTTGATGATAATAATTTGTGGCATGTCTCTTATGATAATGGAAACGTTTGGACTTCACTTGGCGTAAAAGCAACTGGAGCAAAAGGTGATAAAGGAGATACTGGAGCTTCTGGAAAAGACGGACTAATTCCGCATGTTGGTATAAATGGAAATTGGTGGTTAGATAATACGGATACAGGTGTGCAAGCTTCTGTTAAAGGAGATCAAGGTGAAAATGGAATCACACCACAGCTAAAAATAGATGGTGGGAATATATGGTCTGTTTCTTATGACGGGGGACAAACTTGGACATCTCTTAATGTTAAAGCCACTGGTGATACAGGCGCTTCTGGAAGAGATGGAATCAATGGTATTGATGGCAAAGATGGTATAACACCTATGCTTAAAGTTGGTGATAATAATTTGTGGCATATTTCTTATGATAGTGGAAATACTTGGATGTCACTTGGTACAAAAGCAACCGGTGATGTTGGCATAAGAGGGGAAAAGGGTGATACTGGATTATCTGGAAAAGATGGAAGTAATGGCGTAGATGGTGAAAATGGAGTAGGAATTTCTAACGCAAATATTAATGCAGAGGGAGAACTTATTCTTACTTATACTAATGGCGCATCTATTAATCTTGGAAGAGTTGTCGGTGAAGATGGTTTAACACCTTATATTGGTGATAATGGAAATTGGTGGCTTGGTGAAAAGGATACTGGAGTAAGTGCTATTGCGGTCTCAGAAAGAGATTTGCTTAGTTCTCCTGTCATAATTACTATTGGAACTATTGCTGGACTTGCTTTTATTAGTAATGTTGGTTTAATTCTATATATTGTATTTAAAAAGAAATAGATAATATCTAATCATAAAAATCAGTGGTATACGTATCGCTGGTTTTTTTAAATGGAAATCATTCTTTGCAGAAGTGTGCTAATG
>CAKUTY010000240.1 GCA_934692455.1 uncultured Erysipelotrichaceae bacterium | reverse complement strand
TGAAGAGTTCTTAAGACTATTAGATATTAATGTTGTTGGATATTTTAATACATTTAAGCGAGCTTATAAGAAAATGCTAAAACAGGAATATGGTAGAGTAGTCAACATATCTAGTACCAATGGAATCAATACTTATTATCCAATGAGCATTGACTATGATGCTAGTAAGGCGGCAGTTATATCACTTACTCATAATATGGCAATGCAAGGTGCGCCTTTCATTCATGTTAACTGTGTGGCTCCAGGCTTTATTGGAACTGAAAGTGAATTGGATGGATATGATGAAGAATTCTTGAAAGAAGAATGCGATAAGATATTACTCAAAAGATACGGGAAGCCAGAGGAAGTGGCTAATTTAGTTAGTTTCTTGGTTTCTGATAAGGCTGATTATATTAATAATTCAATAATTAGAATTGATGGTGGCCAAACAAGTTCAAATTAAAAGGGATCTTATGATCCCTTTAGTCGTTTTGCATAGAAGTTAATGCTTTTAGGATAGAAATTTTACCATACTCTAAAGTTAAACTTCCTTGTAGGAATAAAACATATGGTTCGATAACAGGAGCATCAGCACTTAATTCAATGGTACTTCCTTGAGTAAAGCTACCTGCTGCCATTACTTCATCAAATGGATAACCAGGCATTGGTGCTGGAAGTACTCTTACAAATGAATCGATTGGAGATGCTGCTTGAATACCTTGAGTAAATTTAACAAGGTTATCTTTATTGCCTAGGCCGATTGTTTGGATGATATCGGTTCTATATTCGTTATATCTAGGAGAGATATTTTCATATCCTAGTTTTTCTAGCATATAAGATGTAAATACTGCTGTTTGTAGAGCGTTCTTTACAGCACTAGGTGCCATGAATATTCCTTTAAAGAATGAATTATTTAAGTTGAAGTTGGCTCCTAAATCTTTACCGATACCTGGAGATGTTAATCTATCAGCTACCATTTCAATCAAATCTTTTCTACCTGCAACATAACCACCGGTTGAGGCAACACCACCACCAAGGTTTTTCATTAAAGATCCAACAACGACATCAGCACCAACATGACCTGGTTCTTGTTTTTCAACAAGTTCACCATAACAGTTATCTACCATGATGATTACTTCATCATTTACTTCTCTAATTGCCTTGATCGCTTTTTCGATTTTTTCAATAGTTAATGAGTCTCTTGAAGAATAACCACGAGATCTTTGAATTTCAACAAGTTTTACATCTTTCTTTTTTAGACGTTCAACAATTGAATTAATGTCGAAATCATTGTTGATAAGATCAATTTGTTCGTACTTAACGCCATAAGCTTTTAGTGATTGGGTTGAATTTCCAATAAGACCAATCATTTCTTGTAGAGAATCATATGGTGTTCCTGTAATAGAAATAAAAGTATCGCCATGTTTTAAAAGAGATGAGAATGTAAGGTATAGGGCGTTTGTACCGCTCATAATATGAGGTCTTACAAGCGTGTCTTCACATCCAAGTACTGTAGCGAAGATTTTTTCAAGCTTATCTCTTCCTTCATCATAATTACCATAGCCATTGACTTCTGCAAAGTCTGAATAAGAAACATTATTTTCTATAAAGGCAGATAGAATTCTATTTGAGTTATATAAACATGTATCTTCTATTTGTTTATAGATAGGTTCAAGTTCTTTATCAGATTCTTTAGCTAATTCCAATAAGTTTTCATTAATAGTTTCTAAAATCATATATTCCTTCTTTCCAATGAAAATTATAGCCTATTAATAAATAAATGCGAGGTTTTACAGGAAAATAGAAAAATTATCAAAAAAAATTAAAAAAGTTTCAAAAAATACTTGCAATGGGTTGGCAGATTTGTTAGTATTAATAGGCACCGTTTGAGATAAACAAAAAGGTGCAACTTGATCTTTGAAAACTGAATAAGAATTAATTAAACAATAAACGTCAATTCATTTAAATTATACTTAA
>CAKUTY010000239.1 GCA_934692455.1 uncultured Erysipelotrichaceae bacterium | reverse complement strand
GTGTTAAAGTGTTGCAAGTAATCTTCATCATTTCCTGCCAACAACATTATAGCTTCTTTACCATATGTTAATAGACAGACAACGCTTAGTGGTACTTTCTTACCTTTTTCTTTTTCTAAAATATCTAATTGTTCAATAATCTTTTGATTAGAATTAATAGTAACCTTTTCTTCCTTGATTCTACCTGCATTAGAAGCTTCATGTTCCATTAGTTTTTCAACACGTTTACTAATTTTTGATATTTCAGCTTCAGCATTCTTACGGCACTTATCAACATCGATTTGTGCAACCATATATCTTAAGATTTTATCTTTAGATAAAGTTGAATACATTTGTTTGTAGTAACCAAGAGGTCTATCGATAAAGCCTTTTCTAATTGAAGTTTTATTCATTAAATCTTTAAAAACTTCAATTTCATCTTCTTTTAGTTCTCTAACATTAATCCCAAAGAAGTCTTTTTTATTGGCCCTTCTTTTAGCTTCTTTCTTAAAACCCTTATAGATTTCATCAATAGTCTTGTCTTTAATATTTAATCTGAATAAGAAACGAGGTTGCAAATTTTCATAATATAGGTTATAGCCTGTATGTTTATAGCCTAAAGAAACGAGCTGATTAACTACATCATGATTGTCAAACCCATCTTCAATAATATTTCCATCAATATCTCTATGATTTAATAAAACATAGGGGTCAATGATTAGTTCGAAGACTTTTTTGTTTTTTAAATAAGCTATAAGTTCTTTGTTTACCTTAGTTAATAATTCTTTGTCGTTATAATCTATTAAGAAACCTCTAGGACAATAGGCCATGTAGCTGTTCAATAGTGGCATTTTCTTTAATAGGAATAGTCCGCAGGCTTTTATTTGATTATCTTTTTCATAAGCCAAATATAAGCCTTTCCAGTTGGTATAAGATTTTAAATCGGCCCAGTTGCTTGTTTGATAAAAAGTAACATTGTCAAATGTTTTGGAGATACTATTAAAATCTTCTTTTTTAATTTCTTTTATCATTTTAATTTCCTTTTAAAGAACGGTGATATAAAATTCTTCTTCTAGCTTTTAAAAGATTAGAAATAATCTTATTAGCTAGGGGTCTTGTGACAAAGTCAAATTCACCGACAAATTCTACAAAGTCACCACCAAATCTTAATTTAAATAAATAAATACCGTAGATTTGACTATCTTTATCAACTTTTCCTTCCGATCCATAGAAGTCTACTGTTGTATATCCTTCTTTTTTGCTGTCTAAAAGAATGTGGTAATAAAGTTCATAGTTAGCGTTTAAGAATAATAGTTGATCACTATTGCCACCGTGGATTGTCCATACTTTGTCTTTGAATTTAGCTGTTATGATTGAAGATAAGACAATTCTTTCTTCCTTTAGTTCATCAACTTCGGCTTTTAGCTTAAGAATCTTATTTCTCTTTTGTGCTAAATCCTTTAATTTATTCTCTTTCTTAGGGCCATCAGGTCTTTGATTAACGGTATCGATTTCTTTATCAACAGCAGCTAGCTTATTATTAAAGATTTCTTTTAATCTATTAGAATTGATACTAGCTACATAGATATCTGCTTCATTCTTATTTTTAAGATTTTCATAGAAGTTCTTAAAATAATCATAAGATTCTACAAACATCTTCTTTCTAATGGCTGTTTCTTTCATTACCTTGTAGAAGTCATCTAGGGCACCTTCTTCGTTTTTAGTGATAGTTACTTCATAAGGGTTCTTATCTTTTAGAATCTTTTTAGTAGTGTTATGTAGATTCTTGAATAAGTCTTCTTCACTTTGACTAACGTCTACTCTAAAGGTAAAGCGCGGTGCTGAACTTTCTGTAAATTTGGTTGTGAACCCTCTAAAATTACCACCGTTTTCTTTGAAGAAGTCAATTAATCCAAAAGTATCATAGGTTTCTATTCTGTTGGCATCACCATCTAGCTTGGCGATGATGATATCAGGGTTAATT
>CAKUTY010000238.1 GCA_934692455.1 uncultured Erysipelotrichaceae bacterium | reverse complement strand
GTGAAGGTAAGTTTAAAGACTTAACTAAAGATATTAAAAGAATAAGCGACATGGGCTTTGAATATTTATATCTATGTCCTATTCATCCGATTGGTAAGGTTAATAGAAAAGGTACTTTAGGTTCTCCTTATGCCATAAGTAATTATTATGAAATCAATGAAGAATATGGCACTATGGAAGATTTTGATGATTTAGTTAAAGAGTGCCACAATAATAATTTAAAGATAATGATTGATATCGTTATTAATCATAGTTCTCCTGATTGTGTTTTTACTTTAACTAATCCTGAATTTTATTATCGAAATAGTGAAGGTAATTTTGGCAATCGTGTAGCTGATTGGACTGATGTCATTGACTTTAATTATGATAATAAAGCTTTAAGAGAAGAAATGATTAAGATGTTGTCATTTTGGGCTAATAAGGGTGTTGATGGTTTTAGATGTGATGTCGCAACACTTGTTCCATCTGATTTCTGGTTAGAGGCAAAAGAAGCTATAAGTAAGATCAATAAAGATTTTGTATGGCTTGGTGAAAGTGTTGAATTTGAATTCATTGAGGCTGTAAGAAAAATGGGCTTTAAAGCAGCTACTGATTACAAATTATTTGAAGCCTTTGATATGTTATATAGCTATGATATTAAGTCTTTTATTAATGATGCCTTTATCAATGAAAAGAATTTAAATATGTTGGCCAGAATGATTAATTACCAAAACAGTGAATTTAAGTTAAATAATCTAAAAGTTAAATATCTAGAGAATCATGATAATGAAAGAATCTATTCTTTATTGAAGAATAAGAATAAGGTATTAAATTACTTAGCTTTCATTTATCTACAAAGGGGTGTTCCATTTGTTTATGCAGGACAGGAAGCGTGGTGTGAACATAAGCCTACTTTATTTGATAAGGACATGTTGGATTGGTCTAATTATGATGAAGCTTATGTTGAATTAATTAAGAAACTTAATTCTTTAAGAAAATTAGATATATTTACCGATGAAAGATATTGTCATGTAGGTGAACATGAAGATTATTTTGATGTTACTTTAAGTAGTGAAAAAGAAGAATATTATGGTATCTATAATGTCTTGAATTTAAAGGGTAAATTAAAGACAGATTTAAATGATGGAACTTATATTAATTTGATTGATGATAAAGAAATTATAATCACAAATAATGAAGTAGATTCTTCTTGTTTACCGTTGTTTGTAAAGGTTAAATGATTGAGTACTTAGATACTCAATTTTTAATATTTGGGGTAGGAATTTTATCATTTATCGGCAACTATATTATGAAAGGAGATGACGATATCTAGAAAATGTTGCAAATACACTTGAAAAATAATAAATAATAAGAGTATATGCAACATAATAAGAACTATAAGAATCAAATTAAAGAATATGTAAAAACTTTTAGAGGCATTGTAACGTCTAAATATTGTAGAGAACATAATATTCCTACAATATACTTAAATCGTTTAGTAGAAGAAGGTTTTTTGTTCAATGCGAAAAGGGGTATTTATCTTACTAAAGACGGAGATTATGATGAATTCTATTTCTTTCAACTAAGATATCCAAAAGCTATTTATTCTTATAATACAGCCCTTTATTTTATTGATTGAACAGACAAAATGCTACATACTATTGATATAACGATTTATAACGACTATTAATTTAATGAAAAAATGAAAAATGTTGATGTTCATTATGTTGATAAAAGGATTTATGACATTGGTATTGTTGAAGTAGAAACCGCCTATGGCAATAAAGTTAAAGCGTATTCTTTAGAAAGAGTGCTTTGTGATTTTCTTGTTCATAAAAATGAAATTGATTCAGAAGATTACTTAAAATTGTGCAATCTTATATTTATGATAAGAATAAAGATGTAAGTTCTTTTTATAATTTGATTATTATAATGGAAGTAGCTAATAAAATAATGGATGTCGTCCAGATAATGTGTGAATAGTTTTATATTTAATAG
>CAKUTY010000237.1 GCA_934692455.1 uncultured Erysipelotrichaceae bacterium | reverse complement strand
GATAACAGCTTACTAAACAATGGCTCTTGGGCTTTCTTGGGAGATATAAAAACCTCTTCTTATAAATGTATGTATCTGTTTTGGACTTCTGTAGATATAAGTGACAAAGAAAATCAAACGGTGCCAATTATAGTTAGTAAAAAGGGCGGTGGTTATTATATATCGCAAGCCCTAGTACAAAAAAGAACCAATAAGGGTAAAGAATACATGGTTCTTGGCAATGAAATTATTAATTATAAGGGGTTTAATTCCTATACAACTGGTACTGAATATGGTTCTTTAGAAGATGCGTATGCTGCGTATGAAAAAGAAGTAAATAAAAATTATAAACAATATAAGGATACATTACCTGTATAGTTGTTTAAGATTATTAGTACGTTTAGTGCTCTTAAGCTGTTCATATACTTGTTTTAATTGTTGTTCATATCTATTAACGTTGAAGTCATTAATGAATTCAACGTTTTTTATTTCATCAGGTAGATATTGAATTCTGTGGAAACAATCATAACGATCATATGAATACTTCTCATCATCTTGTAAACCAACTGGAGTTAATCTTAAGTATTTAGGCATATCATAAGCTTTTGAATTAACTAAAGCTTGTGCTCTATGTACTGCATCAACACCAGTTCTAGATTTAGGAGAAAGACATAGGTCAATTATTTGAATGCCATATGGGATGATGGCTTCAGGGAAGCCTACTGCTTCAGCAGCTTTACAAGCATCCAATGTTCTAGCTACTAATTGTGGGTTAGCTAAGCCGATGTCTTCATAGGCAATGACAACAAGTCTTCTTGAGATAGATGCTTCATCATTTGATTGAGCAAGTAGTGCTAAGTAGTATAACGCACCATTGACATCAGAGCCTCTTATTGATTTTTGTAGGGCTGATAATAAATCATAATGACCATCTTCTGAGGCAAAGGTTCTTTGGTTAGCTACTTTACATTGTTCCTTAACATCTTCTACTTCTATTTTGTTATTTTGACAAATAAAAGAAGATAGTTCTAAAACATTAAGGGCGAATCTAATATCACCATTGGCTACTTCAGCAATTAAGCTTAGCGCATCATCGGAAATAGTACATGAATCATTTAGACCATCTTTATTAGAAATGGCTTTAAGTAAAGCTTGTTTAACATCATCTCTAGACAAGGCTTTTAATTCAAATAAATGACATCTACTTCTAATAGCTGGATTAATAGAATGATATGGGTTAGCTGTTGTACAACCAATTAAGATAATATTTCCTTTTTCAACATGTGGTAATAATAAGTCTTGTTTATCTTTATTTAGACGATGAACTTCATCACATATTAAGATTAATTGACCACTTAAATCAGCTTCTACAAATATGGCATCTAAGTCTTTTTTATTACCAGTTACCGCATTAAATCTTCTACATGGTTTATGTAATTCTTTAGCAATCACTTCAGCAAGGGTAGTCTTACCAATGCCTGGGGGTCCAAAGAAGATAGATGAAAAGATAGTTCCTTTTTCAAGGCACTTACGAATGATTCCTTTTTCACCTACTAGGTGTTGTTGACCGATAATGTCATCTAATGTTTCTGGTCTTAAGCGATATGCCAATGGTTTAGTGTTCATCTTAATATCTCTATTCCTTCATCTAAATCTTTTACTTGTTTATAACATAAAGAAAGAGTTTCTTCTTTAACATCTACTATATCTTTAATATAGACTACTTTAATTCCAGCATTATAGCCTGATAAGATACCGTTGTTAGAGTCTTCATAGATAATCATTTCATCTTTATCAAGATTATAGTGTTCATATACTTTTAAATAGATATCTGGTGCTGGTTTAGAATTTTTAATTTCATCACCAAATACCATATAGTCAAAATAGTCAATGATGCCTAAATTTGTAAGTACTTTTACTTGTTTCTCTCTATATGTTGATGTGGCAATGGCCATTCTAATACCATGTTCTTTACAATAGTTAAGGATATTAAGAGCTCCTTTTTTAAGTTTAAGAGGTTCTT
>CAKUTY010000236.1 GCA_934692455.1 uncultured Erysipelotrichaceae bacterium | reverse complement strand
CCAAAGAGCTTCGTTATATAAAAGTTTAAGATATTCATTTAATGAACCGAATATTAGTGCAACTACACCAATAATTACAAATAGTATGCCAGCGATACTTTTGTCATTTATTGCAGTTTTGATTACAAAAAAGGCAAAGGCAAAATAGATTGCAAGTGTGAAAATCATGATGATTTTCTGTTTTAAAGAATAATGTTTGAACATAATAATAACCTCAATAGCATTATATACTATTTTAATGATTAATTTTTATTAAATAATCATAAAATCGTCATTTTTATGATTTATGAGTAATTTTATGCTTATATGAACAATGGTTTTATGAATATTGTAATTAAAAATAAATAAAATTAACATAAAAACGTACATATGAGGAGGATTAGATATGAGCTTAGATTTTTACAAAGATTATAGTGCTTGGACTGATGAATTATTTGGAGTTAAAAAGCCTATAATCGCAATGTGTCACCTTCAACCATTACCAGGAGACCCTTATTATGATGAAGAAGGTGGTTTAGAGAAAGTTGTTGAAGCTGCTAAGAAAGATGTGATTGCGTTACAAAATGGTGGTGTGGATGGTATTATGTTTTCTAATGAATATTCATTACCATATTTAACTAAGATTGAACCAATTACAGTAGGTGCTATGGCTTACGTTATTGGTAGACTTAAAGATGAAGTAATTAAAATTCCTTATGGCGTTAACTGTTTGTGGGATCCTATTGCTTCTCTAGATTTGGCAAAAGCAGTTGATGGTAAGTTTATTAGAGAAATAATTTCAGGTGTTTATGCGAGTGATTTTGGTATATGGGATACTGACCCAGGTGCTACTGCAAGACATAGACATAGAATTGGTGCTGACCATATTAAGATGTTATATAACATTGTTCCTGAAGCAGCAAAATATTTAGCTGATAGAGATATCGCCTCAATTGCTAAGACTACTGAATTTAATTGCCGTCCTGATGCAATCTGTGTTTCTGGTTTAACTGCTGGTGCTGAAACAGATACTCAAGTATTAACTAAGGTTAAGCAATCGGTTAAGAAGACACCTGTTTTCTGTAATACTGGTTGTAATAAAGACAATATCGTAAGACAATTAAGTGCTTCAGATGGCGCTGTTTGTGCAACTACATTTAAGATTGATGGCAAATTTGAAAACCCAGTTGATGAAGCAAGAGTTAAAGAATTCATGGATATTGTAAAAGAATATAGAAAGAGCTTATAGAAACTCTCTGTCCCGAGGAATTCTATAAATAGGAAAAGATCACTTAGTGATCTTTTCTTCTAGATAATGTTTTTGTTTCTTAAATAATCTGAATAATTTTCAATTCTCTCGTTATTTTTGTTGTAATCTATTTCATAAAGACAAGAATACAATACATTTAGAATATAAATTATTGAAACTTGGGAAGCTAAAGATCCAATCTTAAGTATTTTATCCTCACCATGAAAAATATTGAGAATATAATCAAACTTATGTGAAAAATCATAACTATTCATAGAGGTAATTAGAATTGTTTTGGCTCTAGATTCACATATTAATCTAATTGTTTTACTTTCAAGGGTAAGTGTTTTTCCTGTTGTTGAAAGTATTAAAATACAATCATCTTCTTTAATATTATGCAAATTTACCAGTGAATAAGAATAGTTATTTAACATATAGGCATAACAGTCTATTTTTGTTAGTTTATAAATAAATGATTCAGCACCAATATAACAATCTCCTAGAGCATATATAAAAATTCGATTTGAATTATATAACGTCTCAACAACACTCTTTAAAGTATTTTCATCTAATAGATTGTAGCAACTGTCTACTATTTGCTTTGTTAAACTAGAAATAGTATCAGCGATATTTAGATAAGAATCACTCTCATTAAAAGGTTTGTTAGAATCTACTAATTTCTTATTATAGATTTTAAGTTCTGATTCTAATTGAATTCTAAAATCAAAATAAGTATCATAGCCTAGTTTTTTGTAAAAACGAATTATAGTTGGTCTAGATACAAAACTGTTATCGGATAGATCTTGAAT
>CAKUTY010000235.1 GCA_934692455.1 uncultured Erysipelotrichaceae bacterium | reverse complement strand
TTATATACAGCATGTATTAATTTATAATACAAGTTGCGAGGAGTAAATGATATGAAAACAAAATATACAGGAAACGCCCCAAAATATCAACTAATTGAAAACGACATTATAGACAAGATAAATATGGGCATTTATCAAGCTGGAAGCATCCTTCCATCGGAATCAGAACTAGCTACCGACTACGAATGTTCAAGAGTAACCGTTAGACAAGCTTTAAGCAACTTATCATATAAAGGTTTCATCACAAAGACACAAGGTAGCAAATCTTATATCAAAAAGACAAATACTATTCAAAGAACCCCTGATCTAAAAAGCTTTTCTGAAGATATGAAAGATAAAGGTAAAGTGCCTTCAAGTAAAGTTGTATCTTTTAATTTGACTGACGCCGGTAATACTATTGGCCACTTATTAAATATCAAGCCAAACGATAAAATATACTACATAGAAAGAATACGTTATGCTGATGACATACCTGTTTTATTTGAAAAAACATTCATGTCTGTTGACTTGCATCCTGAACTTACAATTAAGGTATTAGAAAGCTCAAAATATGCCTATGCTAAGGAACACGGATTAAATATTGCGTATGCATATCAAAACATAGCTCCAATATTTGCCCCTGACTACATTGCTGATGCCCTTAATATTTCTAATAAACAACCAATATTAAGAATCGCCAATCCAACTTATCTAGAGGATGATAGAGTCTTTGACTATACAGAGCTATATTTACATCCTGACTTATATCAATTAAATATTGTTAAATATGCTTCGGGTCATATGCCTCTATAATTACGTAGATTGTTAAAGGCATATTCCAAGAAATCCTTATATCCACAATACTCATCATCAAAATATGTAATATTTATTCTCTTGCAATTCTTATTACATATTTTTTTAAATTTACAATTATCACATTCTTTGCATTCTCTTCTTGATTCATTCAAGAACTTTTGAGTATTCTTAGACTTTATCATTTCAACTAAAGAATCCTTTTTGATATTGCCACTTAAATACTCGTCCAGTACATAAAAGTCACAAGGATAAACATCACCATTTGCCTCAACAACAAACTGCATTAAACAATAGCCTAAAATACCACACTGGCTTGGTCGTATACCATTGAACAGTTGAATCAAATTATCAAACAAATTAATACTGATATAATTCCCTTTTTTTAATTCTTTTAACCATTCATCAAAAAATATCTTATAAAAATCACTAAATTCATGAGGCTTTAATGAATAAAGATTCTCATTTTCTTTTAATCCTGGTAAACACGGAATTAGTTGGATATATTTAAATTTATTTTCTAAATAAAAATGAAATAGCTCTTTTGGATATTTTGCAAGCTTAGAAGTTAATACTGTTAAGATATTAAAATTAATATTATTCTTTTCTAACAATTTAATACTATTCATTACTTTATCAAATGTTCCATCAAAGTTAACATCTTTTCTAAAATAATTATGTAAGTCTTCAAAACCATCTAGCGATACTCCTACTAAGAAATTATATTTTTTAAATAGTTCACACCACTTCTCATCAACCAACGTTCCGTTTGTTTGAATAGCATAGTAGATAGTTTGGCTTGTCTTATGTGAATCAACATAGGATCTGAAATATTTAAAATATTCAATGCCTGCAACTGTTGGTTCCCCTCCTTGAAACGCAAAAGTAATTTGGGCATCATCACCCAAACCTAAGGCCTTATCCACTAAAGCATTAATTGTATCTTCTTGCATAATATTGTGTGACTTAATTTCACGATTATTTGCCACATCATAATAAAAACAGTATCTACACCTTAGATTACATAATGATGATGCTGGCTTTATTAAAAAACTAATATATTTCATAAGCTTTCCTTTTCCTTCATGATTTGTTTTAATCTGTAATTCTTATCAAAGTATTCTTCAGGCAAATTATTAAGCTCTAATAAATTGCTGATACACCACTCAAGACCTTGGGTATGAAAAGAATAATACACCTCATTCATTTGTTGATGCTTAAACAGATTCATTACAAAACTTGTTGACTGTTCTCTAGTATAAGCAAT
>CAKUTY010000234.1 GCA_934692455.1 uncultured Erysipelotrichaceae bacterium | reverse complement strand
TCTTAAATACTGCCTCAAACATCAACATGTTAGCCTCCCCATGAGGAATATGATATGTACCACCTAGTGGATAACTAAGGGCATGTACAGCTCCACATCCTGCATTATTAAACGCAATACCTGCTAAATTTGATGCATATAAGAAATCCTTAGCATATTTATTCCAGTTTTCACCACTTACCACTTTTTTATAACATCCTAAAATAATAGTCATAGCTTCTTTAGAAAAGATTCTAGAATAATAAGTTGCGTTAGGTGATACAAACGATTCAATTGAATGGATTAAGGCATCAATGGAACTTGTCGCAAAAAACTTATAAGGAAGAGTCTTAACAAGCTTTGGTATTAATACCGCCTTATCAGGATAAATCAAATCATCAGCCAAACCCTTCTTAGTCTTTCTTTCGATCATTTCACAAATCGCAACATTAGTTACCTCGCTACCAGTTCCTACTGTGGTAGGAACAACATATAAGCTTCTTACTTTATTAAAAGATATTTCCCTATTAATCACTTGATCAATCTTTCCGTCATAATCAAGAATCAAAAACTTAGAAATATCAATTACAGTACCGCCACCAATCGCGATGATTCTTTTGATATTTAAAGGTATATCCTTCCTGATAGATTCAACCATAACATCAGTAGGCTCTCCCTTTCCATATTCTTCTTGGAAAATAAGATGAGCACTAGTTTTATATTTGCCATCAAAAATAAAACGATTAGTAATGATCAAATCATCTTCACAAACATTCTCTTTCTTTAGAAAATCTTCCACATTATCGAACAAACAGATTTCACTTTTTAATACAAACATATCTTTCATGATGTATCCTCCTGCTTCTAGGATATCATAATTGTCGACAATGTAAATAGATTGTCGACAATTATGATGTTTCTTTTTTGAACTTTCCTCGTTATAATTATTCTATGCAAGTAATTAATTCTTTAATGAACAAGTGTGGACTGGCTTCCATCGAAATTTCAAAGATGTTTTTGGAATTGGAAGTTGGATCACGTATTCCTACAGTAACAGAAATTTCTAAAAATTTTTCTTTGCCCAGGGGCACTGTCCAAAACGCAATTAAAAATCTTACAGACCTAGGTGCTATTAAGTTACAAGCGAAAGGTTACAAAGGTACAACATTAACTGAAAAAAACACCAGGATTCTTTTAGAGATTATCGGCGTTACTGATTTAGCGGGTATTATGCCCTTCCCTTACTCAAAAAGGCATGAGGGATTGGCTAGCGGTTTAACTAAAACATTAGAAAATAGTGAAATTCCAGTATATATCGCCTACATGCGAGGTGCTGTAAAAAGAATGAGGATGGTCGAACAGGGACGTTATGATTTTGCGATTGTATCTAAACTATCAGCTGATCGTTACCTGAAAGACCATGATGACCTACAAATCCTATATAATTTTGGAGAATATTCATACCTATCTAAACACGTTATTTGTTTCAGTGATGAAAAAGCAACCCAAATTGAAAATGGAATGCGAGTGGGACTGGATGAAGTCTCTGCCGATACTTATGATATTACTATAAGATTATGCGATGGCAAAAAGGTTACTTTTGTCCCAATGGAATATTACCAATCGGTTGAAAAAGTAATTAAGGGTGAATTAGATGCTGTTGTGACAAATGTTGATGAAATCAAGGATAAGGGTATGCCAGCCTGTTATGTCGATATTGATGACCTATGTGAGGGCTATGACAATGAGGCAGTTCTTGTTACCCTGAAAGATTCTTTAATTCCGGATAGCTACTTAAGTGCGTTGATTGATAAAGAAGTTGTTTTGGAAACTCAAAAACTAGTTTTGGAGAAAAAATTAAGACTTCTTTAATTTTTTAGTAATCTTGTACAAAATATTGTATTATTAAATTAGAAAGAAGGACGACAAAATGAAAATTGCTTTAATTAACGAATTCTCACAATCAAGTAAGAATCAACAAGTACTTGACGTACTAAAAGAAGTTGTAGAACCAATGGGACACACAGTATTCAACACTGGTATGTCTAGCGAAGATGCTAGTTTAACAGTTGGCCAACCAGGCTATTTAAC
>CAKUTY010000233.1 GCA_934692455.1 uncultured Erysipelotrichaceae bacterium | reverse complement strand
TCTCCTGTAGTTGTAAAAGAATATTATATCGATGTCACTACTTTAGATAAGATAAAAGAAGTATTTGATAAATATGAATTACAAGAATATCCAAAACTTAAGAAGTCAGAAATTTTTGCCTTAGATGCAGCCACTACTTCTTATGAATATCAATTCGAAAATGGTGATAATATCTATTTCGGTTCTGATTTAGATTTACCGAGAAAGTTTCAAGATTGTAGAGTTGAAGTTATTAACATCTTAAACAAGGCAATAGAAAATGGAGAGAAACTTCCTAATATTGTTTCTCAAAATCCTAGTAATAATGAAATTACTTTAAGTATCAATTATTATTATCAAAATACCATTAGTTATCTAATTGAAAACTATTCAAATCATGAAATAGAAATAGATGGGATTATTAGATTATATAAGGGAGATTATCTAATTTATGAAGAAGAATCTTATTCTTATAATCTTAATAAAAACCGTGATCACTTGGATTACATTAAGCTCGAAAATAGATTAGATGTGGGAGATTATCTATTAGAGCTTGGTGATATTAAATGTTCTTTCACTATTAATTAGCGAACTGCTCCCCCTTTGGAAGAATGCTTAGCCCCATATGCATTCTTCTTTTTTATATGTAGGTTGTCATATAAGGCGGGATACATATAATGCCATCCTTGATACTTAGGTTTTTTGGATGAATTATATAGGCATCACCAATACGTTTTTTATATTTCTCAACAAAATTGTCTAATGATACAGTAGTATACTTCTTACCTGATTTTACTTCGATTGGATAAATCTTATACTTTAATTTACTGTTATTAGAAATAATGAAATCTATTTCGATATCATTTCTCTTTTTCTCTTTATTGTAGTGGGTATAAAAGTATAACTTATGACCATTAGAAACAAGCATTTGAGCAATCACATTTTCATAGAACATACCCTCATTTATTTCTAATTTACCTGCTAATATTTGTTTATAAATATCATCTTCTAAAAGTTCATTCTCATCAAAAGTATGGCTAAATAACAAGCCTGTATCAGCCAAATAACACTTAACATAAGACCTAGTTTCATTTAAAGATAGACCAACACTAGGATCATTACACAAGAAGCATTCGTTCGCAATCATCGAATCTGCCAACCAAAAGAAAGTCTCTTCATACTGATCAATGTAGCTGCCTTCTTGTACTTTATTAAAAATTACTCTTTTTTCATGTTGAGATAAGAAACCAGGTATTTGGTCGTAAATCGATAGAACCTTACTTCTATATCTAGAATCTATCTTCATGATATCTTCTCGATATAATCTTAAGATATCTCTTTTTTCTTTATCAGCTAAAGTGAAATTCTTCTTATTCTCAATAAAAGAAACAACAGGCATTGGCATACCACCAACCAACATATATTGTTGGAATAACAACATCGTCTTATCATGCATTCCTCTTTCTAATGGTTCTTTTTTTTCGAAACAAGTTTTTATATATTTAATTAACAATTCTTCCCCACAGGCTAAGGCAAATTCCTCAAAATCTAGAGGATACATATTTATATGTCTTTCTTCAGAAGGAATAACTATATCCTTAACATTCTCTCTAATTGATATTAAAGAGCCAGTTTCTAAATAATCGTATCTACCATCAGCTACCAAATATTTGATGGCCGCTCTGGCTTGAGGGAACATTTGAACTTCATCAAAAATAATTATTGATTTTCTTTCTATTAAATTAACCTTATAGTGAGCTTGAATCAACATAAACAAAGTATCTAGATCATTCAAATAATTATTAAAATAAGCTTCTACTTCTTTATCTTTCTTTGCGAAATCAATAAGAATATAAGACTCATACTCATTCTTTGCGAACTCTTCACACAAAGTAGATTTTCCTATACGTCTAGCGCCTTCTACCATTAGAGCTCTTGAACCATTGCATTCATTTTTCCAATCTAGAAGCTTCTGATACGCTTTTCTTTTTAATATCATAATATACCCATTTCCTTCCTATATCTCTATTATATTGATTATACGCAGGTATGCAAGTGCCTCAATCTTTGATTATACGCACCTTTGAAATGTGCTCAAACTATGATTATA
>CAKUTY010000232.1 GCA_934692455.1 uncultured Erysipelotrichaceae bacterium | reverse complement strand
TGGACAACCTATTCTTCCACCTATATGGATGGTATTAAAAATACTTTACTATTAGCTTTTGTAGGTACATTATTTGGTTGTTTAATTGGTTTCTTGTGTGGTATTCTACAAACTATTCCATATAAGAATAATGATAGTGGTATTAAGAAGTTCTTAATTAAATTATTAAGAGGAATAATTAGAGTCTATGTTGAATTCTTCAGAGGAACTCCAATGGTACTACAAGCTGTATTCTTCTATTATGGTCTTCCATATCTAACACAGGGTGCAAAGCTTTGGAGTAGTGTATGGGCATGCGCAATGCTAGTAGTATCTATTAATACTGGTGCCTATATGGCTGAGACTGTAAGAGGTGGCATCTTATCAATTGATAAGGGCCAAACAGAGGGTGCTAAGGCTATTGGTATGAACCATTGGCAAACGATGTTATATGTAATTATGCCTCAAGTTTTTAAGAACATTCTTCCTCAAATTGGAAATAACTATATTATTAATGTAAAAGATACTTCAGTAATGTTTGTCATTACTTTTACTGAATTCTTCGCAGCTCATAGAGCAGTAGTAGGTGCTACATACTTATACTTCCCTAGTGCTGTTATTGAAATGATTGGCTATTTAACAATGACTTTAGTAGCTTCATTTATCTTAAGAATAATCGAAAAGAAGATGGCTGGTTCTTCTTCATATACACTAGCTACTGTTGATCAATTAGCTCCTACTAGTGGCATTTTAAATTCACCACTTAAGGGTAGTAACTATGATGAATTTCATAAGGAGGGTGCAAAATAATGGAACCTATTATTGAAATTAAGCACTTATCTAAGGCCTTTGGTAATCATGTTGTTTTAAAAGATATTAACTTTAAAGTAAACAAGGGTGATGTAACTTGTATTATTGGTGCTTCTGGTTCTGGTAAGTCTACAATGTTAAGATGTATTAACTTGTTAGAGACTCCAAGTGGTGGTGATGTCCTTTATCACGGCGAATCAGTATTGGCTAAGGGTTATAAGTTGGATACTTATAGAAGTCATGTTGGTATGTGTTTCCAATCATTTAATTTATTTAATAATATGACTGTTTTAGAAAATTGTATTATTGGACAGGTTAAGGTTTTAAAGAAGTCACGTGAAGAAGCTAAAGAGAATGCACTTATGTATCTACAAAAGGTAGGTATGGCTGAATATATTAACGCAAGACCAGATCAAATTTCAGGTGGTCAGAAACAAAGAGTTGCCATCGCAAGAGCCTTGGCTATGGAACCTGAAGTATTGTTGTTTGATGAGCCTACAAGTGCCCTAGATCCTGAAATGGTTAATGAAGTATTAACTGTTATGCAAGACTTGGCAAAAGAGGGCATGACTATGATTGTTGTTACTCATGAAATGGGCTTTGCGAAACAAGTTTCTAATAGGGTTATCTTTATGGAAGATGGTTTAATTGCGGAAGAGGGTAGTCCTGAAGAAGTATTTGAACATCCTAAGAATGAAAGAACTAAGGAATTCTTGTCTAAGGTAGTTAATAAATAAGATATAAGTTGTTACTTAATGTAGCAGCTTTTATTATTCATTATATATGTAAAGATATTTGCGTTGCATTTGCAAATATAATGTATCATTTATATAATAAGTATATAAAAAATAGGAGGTTACTTATATGGCTAAAGAAAATATGACAATAAGAATGGAGCCAGAAATAAAAACACAAGCAGCTGCTTTGTTTAAATCGCTCGGAATGGATTTGAGTACGGCGACAGGTATTTTTTATAGACAGGCACTTCGCTGCCATGGACTTCCTTTTGAAGTCAAAACTGATGAGCCTAATGCAGTAACTTATGCTGCAATGGAGGCAGCAGAAAAAGGTGAAGACATGTATGGCCCATTCGATAGCATTGAAGACTTGATGGAGGCATTGAATGCTTAAACCAGAGTTTTCAGGTCAATTCAAAAAAGATTTTAAGCTAGCAATCAAAAGAGGGTTTGATTCAAAAAAATTACAAGATGTAATCTTAATGTTGTGTAATGAACAACCGCTACCTGAACTGTATCGAGATCATGCTCTTACAAATTCTAGAAATTATAAAGGTATGAGGG
>CAKUTY010000231.1 GCA_934692455.1 uncultured Erysipelotrichaceae bacterium | reverse complement strand
CAACAAGGACACCAATCTGATTTTTATTTAGAAATAATCAATTTTATGCGTAATTTCTTCTCTGGTGGTTTTAAAGATAATCCGCATTTAGAATATGGTTTTCTTACTGGGATTTTGAAAGTAGCTAAAGAGAGTATCTTTAGTGGCATGAATAATTTAAAGTGCTATTCAATATTAGATGAAACATATAGCGAATACTTTGGCTTTACGCATGATGAAATCAAGGATATGCTGACATATTATGGAAGAAACGATAAATATGATGAAGTATGTAAATGGTATGATGGCTATAAGTTTGGTGATGTAGAAATTTTTAATCCTTGGTCTGTTATTAATTATTTAAGTGATAAATGTTTCCCTAAGGCTTTTTGGCAATTAACTGGTAGCAACGATATCATCAAGAAAGTTCTTCCATCAGCAAGTGATGAAGTTACTAAAGGGTTAAAGGATTTGTTGATGGGAAATAAACTAACAACATATATAGACTTGGATGTAATCTATCCTGAAATTAGTGCTAATCCTTATACGATATATAGTTTCTTGTTGGTGACAGGATATTTGAAAGTGATATCTATTTATCCATTAAATGATGGTAATTATATGTGCGAAGTTGCGATTCCTAATAAAGAAATAAATCATGTTTATAAGAAAGAAATACTTGATTATACAAATAACAACGGTGTAGCGATTTCTATTGAACAAGCAATTTTTAGTAAGGATGTTAATAAATTACAAAATATATTAGAAAAATTCTTATTGGAAAGTGTTTCATCATTTGATTGTGCAAATGAGTCCTTCTATCATGGCTTAATGTTAGGCCTATGTTCAATATTAGGAAATCAATATCAATTACGTTCTAATAGAGAATCGGGATTAGGTAGATTTGATTTACAATTGTTGCCTTTGGAAAAAGATTTACCTGGTTTTATTTTTGAGTTTAAGCATACAAAAGAAAAGAAAGATGACTTAAATGCATTAGCGAGTCTTGCATTGGCACAAATAGATGAAACGAAATATGATGCTGAACTTGTAAGCAATGGTGTTAAACAAATAATTCAGATTGGAATAGCTTTTAGAGGGAAAGAAACAGCTGTTAAACAAAAATAATAAGAACTAACTAATATGCCAGTTATCGCATCCAATATTGATAAATCAACAATAATGGTAGCGATAACTGGCATTTAATTTTCTTTTATTTAATTACTTTAAGTTCATATTCTCTTGTACCCAAGCCCATCTTCTCAGCTTGTTCAAGAGTAGCCTCCCAGTTAATACCAGGATGAGTATCTTTTAAGTGATCATGTTTACACTTATAATGTTTGTCATTTAGATTATCAAATAGTTGGCTATTTGGAAGTGGTGTAGCATCTAGACACGCATCCACGCAAGCTTGATCTAGGGCAACTGGATCAAAGCTGGCAAAGATTCCAATATCAGGAATAATGGCTGCATCATTTTCTCCATGGCAATCACAATTAGGTGAAACGTCCATTACAAGCGAAATGTGAAAGTGTGGTCTATCTTTACATACAGCATAAGCATATTCTGCCATCTTACGGTCTAACTTATCATTTGTGTCATAGTTGGGATTAGATATCGCATCAAAGCCACAGGCACCAATGCATCTACCACATCCTTTACATAAATCATAATTGATTACAGCTTTGTGGTTTACATAGGTAATGGCATCGCTACCACATTCTTTACTACAGAACTGACATCCTCTACAAAGACTAGTGTCTACTACTGGTTTTCCTTCATTATGTTGTTCCATCTTACCAGCTCTACTACCACAGCCCATGCCAATATTTTTAATAGTGCCACCAAAGCCTGTTGATTCATGTCCTTTGAAATGGCTTAAGGAAATAAAGACATCAGCGTCCATTATAGCCTTACCAATTTTAGCTTCTTTAATATAGTCACCATTAATTGGAACTATCGTCTCGTCAGTTCCTCTTAGACCATCCGCAATAATAATTTGACAACCTGTAGACATGGGATTAAAACCATTGATATTAGCGCAATCTAGGTGGTCTAGAGCGTTCTTTCTACTTCCTGGATATATAAAGTATTACAATCAGTTAAAAATG
>CAKUTY010000230.1 GCA_934692455.1 uncultured Erysipelotrichaceae bacterium | reverse complement strand
AATTAGAGGAACTTGAGGTTTGTGGTTTTATTAGAAAATATAATGTCCTAGGAAATAAAAAGAAGAATGCACTTTATCAATTAATAGATCCATATACTCTTTTCTATCATCATTTTTTAAAGAACTATCCAAGTGATGAACACTTCTGGGCTAATCAAATTAATACACCAAAGATTAATACTTGGATGGGTTTAGCTTTTGAAAGATTATGTTTTTCTCATATCAAACAAATTAAAAAGAAACTAGGTATCGCTTCAGTACTTACTGAAGTCTATTCTTGGAAAACAAATGCTGATTTGGATAAGGGTCTTATTGGATCTCAAATTGATATGCTGATTGTAAGAAAAGACCAAGTAATTAATTTATGTGAGATAAAGTATTCTAATTCTCAATATGTAATCGATAAGGAAACAGATATAAAAATTAAAACCAAGGTGAATGATTTTATTAAAGCTTCAAAGACTAAATATGCCATTATGCCAACTTTGATTACAACCTATGGTCTTGTTGATAATGCTTATTCATCAATTATTAATTATGTAGTATGTATGGAAGATTTATTTGAATCTTAATAACAATCACATAAATATCTTGACTGATAATTTGGATTAATTTTGAGCTTAAAGCTTAGAATTAATCCATTTTTTGTCCTTTACTGCATATGTTTTGATATTTTTATATGCATATAATCTCCTTCATAAGCCGTTTTTCTGCATATAAAACGTTATAATTATATGCAGAAAGGCAGGCACTATATGAGAAGATTCGATTATTCCTTTTTAAATAATGGCATGGTACCCACAAGCTTAGTTAGTCTTGTATCTGGTATTAGCGAGTTAAAAACTATAGCTAATATACGTAAAAGTGACTACACACAATTTTTTTCAAAATTGGAAGTTGTCGCAAAGATACAGTCTATTAAAAGCTCCAATGCCATCGAGGGTATTGTTACTAGTGATGAGCGTATTGCTGAAATCGTCAATCAAAACAGTGCTCCACTAAATCATAATGAAGCAGAGATTGCTGGGTATAGAGATGCATTAAATGAAATTCATTTAGATTATAAAAATATCGATTTTAGACAAAGCGATATTCTTCGCTTACATAAAATGATGATGAATTATGCAGGTTATGAATATGGTGGTAAATATAAAACAGATGATAATGTAATTCTAGAAATTGACGCCAATGGTAACCGTCGAGTGCGTTTTCGCCCTATTCCAGCAAGCGAAACTTCTAAGGCGATGGAACAGTTAGAACTTGCTTATATGGTAGCTAGAAGTGACGCTAACATCAACCAACTTCTTTTAATACCTTGTGTTATTTTAGATTTCCTTTGTATTCATCCATTTAGAGATGGCAATGGAAGAATGTCTCGTTTGTTGTCACTATTGTTGTTGTACAAATATGGTTATGATGGTGGTAAATATGTATCCTTTGAGGAACAAATTAATAACTATAAGTCTTATTATTATGATTCTTTGAAACAATCTTCTATCGGATGGGATACAAACGAGAATTCATATTTCCCTTTTATAGAAAATTTCCTTTCAACTCTTTATATGTGCTACAAAGAACTCGATAAGAGATTTGCTGTAGTTCATGGTAAAAAGATTACAAAGAAAGCCCGCATAGAAGCTACAGTTTTGAATAGTCTAACACCATTAGCTAAAGCTGAAATATGTAAAATTCTACCAGATGTTAGTCCCACAACTGTTGAAGCTGTCCTAGGAGATATGGTTAAGACCGGTTCTATAAGACGTATTGGATCAGGAAGATCTACGCGATATATTGGAGTTTGATTAATCTTAAAATAGTATAATTATTCTATTAATAGGAGGCCAAATTATGAATGAGAATATCTTTAAAAGAAATGAATTATTAGCAGCTACTGTCATCAAAGAATTAGAAACCAGAAATATTAAAGGATACTATGCTAAGGATAAGGAAGAAGCTTTGAGACTTGCTTTAGAATTAATGCCAAAGGGTTCTAGTGTTACTATGGGTGGTTGTCAAAGTGCTATTGATATTGGCCTTGCTGATGTGATTAATAATAGAAATTTTTATAACTATATTGATAGAAGCAAGTTAGATAG
>CAKUTY010000229.1 GCA_934692455.1 uncultured Erysipelotrichaceae bacterium | reverse complement strand
GACATCTACTTAGTAGGCAATAGTAAATTAGTCAACATCGAAGAGAACAACTATTCGTCTATTGCCCTAAGCAAGAACGATGAATTAATGGGCATTGTCTATTTAAGTGATATTCTAAGAGATACTTCAAAAATTGCCATAGAGAATCTAAAGAAAAGAAATATTAATCCGATTATGTGTACTGGTGATAATAAGATAGCCGCTACTAAAATAGCTAACTTATTAAAGATTAAAGATTACAAATATGAAGTAAAACCAGAAGATAAAAATGAGTTGGTCTTAAGTCAAAAAGGAATAACGGCTATGGTTGGTGATGGTGTTAATGATTCTATTGCCCTATCAGCAGCTGATGTTTCTATTACTATTAAAAACGCCAGTGATATAGCTAGTGCTAGTTCTGATGTCATCTTAATGAAAAACGATTTAAATGATATTTCATTTCTTTATGATTTAAGTAAAAAAACTTTTAGAATCATTAAAGAAAATCTCTTCTGGGCCCTTGGCTACAATACGGTATGTATTCCTATTGCGGCAGGACTTTTCTATAATAGTTATGGGCTAAAATTAAATCCCATGATCGGAGCTATTTCCATGTGGGTATCATCGATGTTTGTGTTAGCTAATGCGCTAAGAATATATAATGTAAAGAAAGAGGAAATTAAAATTATGAACAAAACTGTATTAATTGAAGGAATGATGTGTAAAAACTGTGTTAAGCATGTAATGGATGCTTTAACTGGCTTAGGATGCGACGTGACTGTAAGTCTAGAGGATAAGAAGGCTTATATTAAAAATACATCACTAGATGATGAAACAATCAAGGATACAATTGAAGAATTAGGTTACGAAGTCAAGGATATTATTAATGACTAAAGATAAAGATAAGATAAAAAAGTATCTTAATATCGCAAGAGGTCAACTTGATGGGATAATAAAGATGATTGATGAAGATCGCTATTGTCTTGATGTATCAGACCAATTATCCGCAACAAGATCATTACTTAAAAAAACTAATAATTTGATTCTTAAAAATCATATTGATAATTGTGTAAGAGAAGGCATCTTGGCAGGCGATGAGTCAAAGGTAGATGAAATCATAAAAGCATTGGAGAAACAAGTATGACAACAAGAAGAGAAACAACAAGACCCATCAATGTTGGTGGTGTCCAGATAGGTGGCCAAAACAAAGTAGTCATTCAATCAATGACTAATACTAAAACTAAGGATGTTAAGGCTACTGTTAAACAAATTAAAGAATTAGAAGAAGCAGGATGTGACATTGTAAGAGTCGCTATTCTAGAATTAGAAGACGCTAAGGCAATTAAAGAAATCAAAAAAGAAATCAACATCCCTATCGTATCTGATATTCACTTTAATCCTGATTTTGCGATAGCTGCCATCAATAACGGTACCGATAAGATTAGATTAAATCCTGGCAATATTGAAAACGAAGAGAAGATAGTAGAAATCGTTAACCTATGTAAGGAAAGACATATACCGATTAGAATCGGCATCAATGGTGGTTCTTTAAACAAAAAGTACAAACACTCAGAAGAAGCGATGATTGAAAGTGCAAAAGACCATTTAAGAATCTTAGAAGCCAATGACTTCCACGATATTTGTCTATCATTTAAATCATCAGACCCAATCGAATGTATCAATGCCTATAAATTAGCTAGTAAAGAATTCAATTATCCTTTACATCTAGGCGTTACTGAAGCTGGCGGTCTTGTTGATAGTGCCATCAAATCATCATTAGCCCTAGGCAACCTATTATTAGATGGTATTGGTGATACTATTAGAATTTCTATCAGTGATGATCCAGTTAAGGAAATTATGGTAGCTAAAAAACTTTTAAGAAACTGTGGTCTTAAGAAAGATGTTGCCAATCTAATTTCTTGTCCAACATGTGGTCGTATCCAATATGATATGTTGCCTATCGTTAAAGAAATGGAAAAATATCTAGAAAATGTTCATAAAGACATTGATGTTGCCATCATGGGCTGTCCAGTTAATGGACCACTAGAAGCTAAACGTGCTGATATTGGTGTAGCTGGTGGTAAGGATTGTGCCCTTCTTATTAAGAAAGGTGAAATCATTA
>CAKUTY010000228.1 GCA_934692455.1 uncultured Erysipelotrichaceae bacterium | reverse complement strand
CAGCCAGACCCTCCGGAGATGGATTACTTATGCCTTCAACATAAAATGGTTGTAAAGAATATTCTTGTCCTATTGACAATTTATCTTCAAGAAGTGCTAAAGAATGACAAAGAATTGGAATTACATTTTTTAATCTAATATTGATTAACGAATTTCTTGAACTAAGATCTAATAATTTTCTTTCCCAATATTGAACTTTATCAATCTCTTCTTTTTCAATTTCGCCTATATTTTCTATAGATAATTCGTTAGCTTGACCTGTAACTTCAGATGCTTCTCTTTCAGTATGTTCAAGTTTAATCGTAGAACCCTCTTTAATTCTAAGAGGAAGTGGCCTATAACCATAATAAATACGTAACCCTCTAATATCTATAATCGCTTCAAAATCAGACTGTTCTATTGTTCTTGCAGCGATTTTAACAGCATTATCAAAATCAATATTTTTACCAGCGCATACGCTAGTACACTCAAAAATTACTATTTCATTAATACCATCCACTATTCTCTTAGTGATTTGCGTATAGTCTTCGACAACACCATCTTTAAAACAATTGTCAATTAACCAACATCCACAATAAATGTGCCCTTCATGGAGAATAAGAAGCGGATGTAAACCGATGCTTTCAAGACAAGATGCAAAAAACAATGTTAAGTCCATACAAGTACCAACATGATAATCAAGAATGTCATCTACAAGTCTTATTCTTTGTCCTAAGCCAAAACTAGTTGGTGGTTCACTATAAACAATATTTTTTAATTGAATTGCTGCATAAATAGCTGCAACCATTTGTTTTACCCTGTTTGGATCTTTTGATTGATAGCCATCAAAAGATGGATCGTTTGTCCATTCTTGAAGCCATCTAGATGAACTGATAGCAGTTTCTTTGATAAGAGGATGATTTGGTGTAACAAATGCCGAAAGTAACGCCTTAAGTTCTACTGGATGTACTGGAACAACAGCATCATTGCTAGTAAGAGCGAGAGAACAGCTTCTCCAAAAATCAAAAGTACTTATTTCCGTTTCTTTATCATCCGAATAAATTAATTCGCCTTTATAAAAAACTTCAAATGTAATAGTTGCGAACTCGTTTTCAGTTAATGAAAGAAGATAATCAACATTAAATTTAAAACTTAAACTTTCTGGTTCAACTGTCGCTTCTGATTCAATTGAAAATGTCGGATTATTGATTGTTTCAAAAAGCCCATTAGAAGACTTCACATTAAAAGAAATATCATCAATTCTATTTTTTGATAAATTTTCAATTTCAAAGTAAATTAGTTTAAAAGCTCTTTGATTATGATAGTTAGCATAAGATATGTATCCAGAAACATGAAAATTTATTCGCAATCTATCTATAACATCTTGCTTTGTTAGTTCCATATTTTTCCCTCTTTTCTATTTGTACACAAATTAATTCCGTTTAAACCATTATATTATAGATAATCAAATATTTAAGATAGGGCTTTAAAATGCTGTTTCAATAATGATAATTTCATTAAAATTTGATAATAAAAAAGTGTTAAGCTAACGCCTAACACCTAAAACATTCCTCTTGCTAGACCACTCAAAGACTTCATCATCTTCTTAGATTTCTCAAATTGGTTAATTACCCTATTAACATCATCAACGCTAGTGCCACTACCCTTCGCAACTCTACGCTTATGAGAACCTCTCATAAAAGAAGGATCTTTTCTTTCTTGCTTAGTCATAGATTGAATAACAGCCTTAGTAATCTTAAAATTCTTATCAACTTCAGCATCATCAACCTTACCCTTGAAATCGCCCATACCAGGAATCATACCCATGATAGATGATAAAGGACCTAATTTCTTAGTTTGATCAATAGTAGCCAACATATCATCCATCGTCATCTTGCCTGACAACATACGCTTAGTCATCTCTTCAGCTTGTTTCATATCAAACTCTTCTTGAGCTTTTTCAACAAGAGAAACAACATCACCCATACCTAAGATACGATCGGCTAAACGATCTGGATGGAAAGAATCTAAGTCAGAAATCTTTTCACCAATACCAGTATACTTAATAGGAACACCAGTTAAAGCCTTAACAGATAAGACAGAACCACCCTTAGCATCACCATCAAAC
>CAKUTY010000227.1 GCA_934692455.1 uncultured Erysipelotrichaceae bacterium | reverse complement strand
CATTTGTGACGTTCTTCTGCCATATAAGGGACTATCATAAGATAAGGTGTGTTTTTGCATCATGCCAATAAGAGAACCAGATAATATCAACATCACGTTGTTGTCTTTTAATATTTCATCCCAAGCATTTTGAAGAATTGATGGGAAAGCGGGATTCGTCTTTACAAGATAGGGGAATTCATCAATTACTAATATCTTTTTTTCATTCGGCTTATAATCAGCTATTATTTGAAATAAGTCTAACCAGTCAGCAAAAGAAGCTTTTTGAATAAGACCATTATTGGTAGTACGACCAATAACTCCAGCTAATCTTTTCATACTTTGAGACTCTAACTCTTCTGTCGCAAGAAAATAGAAAGCTGTTTTATCTTTTATAAACTCTTTAATTAAAGTAGTCTTACCTACTCTACGTCTTCCATAAACAACCACAAAAGCACCATCGTGTTCATATTCACTATTTAACTTTGCCAATTCTGTTTTTCTTCCTATGAATTTCATATAAGCCTCCTTATGATAATTTAGATTATGATAATCTTGTTTATATTATATCAAAAGATTAAAGTGATAGAATTTAATTACTATGAAACGATTTGAAAAGTTATATGGGGTTACTCTAACCAAAAATAAACAAAGAGAAATAATACTAATCTTAATGGCATTAGAAGCTATTTTTGCGTTCTCCTATCTAGGCTATATTGAACTGGATGTAGTCTCTACAACCACACTACATATTCTTGTAATCGTAGGTGCTATGACTCTAGGTATTAGTGCAAGTGTACCTATTGCCTTAGTCTTTGCCCTATCTTCTATGTGGATAGGAACTTATTCTAAAGCACCACTTGATCAATTATTTTCACCTTTTATAAGTGGCGTGCCTTTTGCCTCTATCATGTTTGGCCTATCAAGAATATTATTCGCAATCGTTTCAGCTAATTTATTTAGTATATATTTTGATAAATCAAGAAAACATGTCTACTTAGGTATTTTCTTTGCCGGAATGCTTTGTACCTTTGTCCAAGGAATCTTTATGGTAATTGCTTTCTATATATTCTTACCTACAATGCGAGAAGCCTTAAGTACTAACTTATTATCTTATCCCGTATTTAGCGATTGGCTATCATATGTCTTAGCAGGACTTACATGCAGTTTAGTTCATTATGTTTTAAACAAGACTCAGTTAAAGAATTACTTAAAATATATCTGTGATAATGTAGAGCCTAGACAAAAGTCAAAGTCATTATCTATCACAAAATTAGTTATCTTATTCATGGGAATCTTATGTATCTTATATCTAAGAAAAATGATTTTTAGAAATCTATTCATTCATGATATTCTATTTGATTATTCATTAAAAGTTGATATTAGTGCTCTGCTTTTCCAAGAACTAATTGCCCTTATATCATTATTTGGAATCCTAATCATTATCATTCAATGGATATATGAATTCTATACCATCCAAAGTGTCAAGATGCGCGATAAGCTTTATGAACAAAGTGTTAAGATTTCAGTTGATCCACTTACTGGCGTCTATTCTAGATTTGCCTATAACGAATATATCGCTAATCACAAAAACACACCAACAAATGATTTTGTGGTATTCCTTATCGATATTAATGGCCTAAAGGTTGTCAATGATACATTAGGACATGAAGCAGGCGATGAATTAATCTGTGGTGCAGCCACCTGTATTACAAGCACATTTAAAGACAAGGGCAACACCTATAGAATCGGTGGTGATGAATTCGTTGTCTTTGGCTATATGAATAAAGATGAAGTTGAATCAATGATAAATAGTCTTAATAACACTGTAAACAATTGGTCTGGTTTTAAGATAGATAATTTAAGCATTTCATTTGGCTATGCCCACTATGACGATTATCCTAACTTAACAATTGAAGAACTAACTAAGAAAGCTGATAAAGAAATGTATCTGATGAAGAAACATTACTATGATGTAAAGTTTAATAGAATATAGTACTTATATGGAACAAAATAATTTTAATAAAGAAACAATAGAAGCTTTAAAAGAACTAAAGAAATAGAAAAGACTACAAAAACTGTAGTCTTACTTTAATTAAAGTTAATGCTCTGGCAAGCATATATTACTCGCTAATTGTGGTATTCTTTTCGAC
>CAKUTY010000226.1 GCA_934692455.1 uncultured Erysipelotrichaceae bacterium | reverse complement strand
ATCCTCACCTGCTTCAATTGTTAAACAACCCTTGTCATCAACTGGAGAGAATGGTTCAATGCCATACTTCTTACCAACGATAAAGTCATCTGTACCAAGACCTGGTGCTGTATGGACACAACCTGTACCATCTTCATCAGATACATGGCTTCCTAAGATAACAACAGAAGGTCTTTCAGGATAGAAAGGATGTTTAACTGTAACATATTCTAAATCTCTTCCCTTGAAATGTTTTAAAACACCTAGGTTAGTTAAACCAAACTTAGGAAGTAATTCATCAATCTTAGATTCAAGGAAAATCAATTTGCCCTTTTCAGTATTAACTACACAATAGTCTAAATAATCATTTAAACAAATAGCTAAGTTTGAAGGAATAGTCCAAGGGGTAGTTGTCCAAATTACAAACTTTTCATCTCCATCAAGAACGCCCTTACCATCTAATACATCAAAGGCAACAAATATTGAAGTATCTTTCTTATCGAAATAAACAATTTCACTATCAGCGATAGCTGTTTCTTGCCAAGGTGACCAATAAATTGGCTTTAAGCCTTGGAAAATCATACCATCAAGAGCCATCTTAGCAAAAGATCTTACTTGTCTTGCCTCAAATTCTTTATTTAAAGTGATATAAGGATGCTCATAATCAGCTACTTGACCAAGTCTTTTTTCAGTAGCCATTTGGCCTGCAATTTGTTGATGTGCATATTCAGCACACTTTTCTCTAAATTCCTTAGCAGTAACTTCTTTTCTATTAACGCCTAACTTTTGAATAGCATTCTCAATTGGTAAACCATGAGTATCCCAACCAGGAAAGAACGGTGTATAGAAGCCAGCCATAGCCTTAGATCTAACAATGATATCCTTGATAGTTCTATTCATGGCTGTACCGGCATGCAAATTACCATTAGCATAAGGTGGGCCATCATGTAAGATAAATGGCTTATTGCCTTCATTCTTTTCTAAGATTCTCTTATAGTAATCTTGTTTTTGCCACTTGTCTAAGATACCTGGTTCCTTATTAGCAAGATTGCCCCTCATTTCAAAACCAGTATTAGGCATATGTAGCGTATCTTTATAATCCATATGTAAACTCCTTTTTTAAATAAAAAAGGTGATACCAAAGGGCGCAATATGCGCGGTACCACCTTTACTTCTAACTTAATTCTTAACGCGAATAACGGTAACTATTTTAATCTAGTTACAACTCATAAGTGATATCTTAAATAGTTCCTATGTCAGCTTCCACCCCTACTGACTCTCTTTGATATTTCCTATTTAAGCATGTCTTAATCTTAGTCTTGTGAATTTAAATTAATGTCGCCAGCAACACCTAAGTTCTTTGGTGAACAAAGGATTACGTTCTCGCCGACTTTTTTGATTGAACCATCAACACCATAAACAACACCGCTTAAGAAATCAATAATTCTTTGACGATATTCAAGTGGCATCTTATGTAGATTGATACAACAAGCTCTATGGTTTTTGATGTGTCTACCAATTTCCTCAGCCTCATCAAAATTTCTTGGTTCAAACAACACAATATTTGCAGATGAATTAATCTTACTAACAGTGGCATCCTTAGGTTTCTCGTAAGTACTTAAAACAGTTGCTTCCTCTTCAGTAAGTTCTAATTCATTTTCTTCTTCAGCTGGAGCTATAAAATCTCTTATTTTTTCAGTAAAACTCATAAAGATTCTCCTTACTTAATAATGATAGCACAAAGCTTAGGCATTAGCCTCTTTTTCCATAGCTTGAAGCTTAACTTCATATTCTTGTCTTTCACGATCATTCATGAATACATAGTGACCAGGTCTGATTTCTGTAAGCTTAGGCTTAGGGCCAGACAAGTCTCTTCCTGAATCATCATAGATAACAAGTTCCTTTTTCTTTTCAATAATTGGGTCAGGCATTGGTACAGCTTGTAACAATGAAATTGTATAAGGATGCAAAGGATACTTGAATAATACCTCAGTTGGTGCAACCTCAACAATACGACCATTATGAATAACAGCGATTCTATCAGAGAAGTAACGAACAACAGAAAGATCATGGGCAATAAACATATAAGTTAAGCCTCTTTCTTCCTTAAACTTGTTCATTAAGTTTAATACTTGAGCACGAATAGAAACATCAAGAGCTGAAATAGG
>CAKUTY010000225.1 GCA_934692455.1 uncultured Erysipelotrichaceae bacterium | reverse complement strand
GAATAACATATAATATTTTGCTATTTTCATCCTTATATACAGCATCTATTCCACAGTCTTTGTACCCATCAGTTATACATTTCGCTGCAACTTCATTTTCTATACCACATTGTATGACTAATGCATACGCTGCTAGGCATCTGCTATTAAAGCAATTTTCATACTTATCTGGTTCTTTTATATCACTCATATCAATTTCATTATGAAACATTTCTCTAAATTTAGTTGCAATTCTCGTAACCTGTACATTCATAATTTTATTTCTCCTTTAAATAAAAATCTTTGTAATTACTTCATTTTCCATATCATCAATACTATAAATAGTATCCATAACTTCAAATGTCTCTCTCAAATTTCCTCTAGCACTCTTCCATCCAATTCCATCTGTAAACCAGACAAATGTAAATCCATCTATTGTATCTGCTTCCTGCGAAAGCATCTTATAACTTCTTGCCGTTTCATTTAACTTTGAACCACCACCCGCATAGAAATTGGTTTCAATTGCATATACCATCTTGTCAGTCTTAATTACAAAATCAAATCTCTTAGCAGCTTTTCCCTGATTCGAAAGTGCTGATAAATCAATATTCCACTTGGCTTCAATGTCCTTCAGATACATTTCTTTGAAATAATTTACATTCTTTTCAAAGCCTGCTGCCACGATGTATTTTTCAACCAAATCCTCCATCTGATGACCGCCACGATTTTTACGACCATTAGAGTCCAGACCTGTTTCAATACCTAATACATAGTCAACTAGGTTATTCACAATATGATTTGCAATCATATCAAATAATCCTGTTTTACGCATAAACACCTTGTACTGTTCCACATCATAATTCATAGTTTTAAAGTTGTATAGAAATGCACCTTCCTCATCCTGTGCATAAATCTCATTTCCACGAACTGCAAGTAATAATGGAATGCACTTTAATGCTTCTGGATACTTTGTTACAATCTTTTCGAACTCATCTTCTATGTTTTTAGAGCCTATTAATGAATTCAGAATGTTAAGCTCTACCTTGATTTCATCAACATTCTTAATTACCTTTTCAAAATCTATGTAATAATCATAGCTTGATATACTCGGTCTGAATTTATTCAACCATTCATCAAAATTTCTATTTGTCATTTGCTACCTTCTCCAATCTTCTCTTAGATATCTCTAAGTATTCTTCACTTACATCAATTCCTATAAACTTTCGTCCGAATCTCACAGCCTCAACCCCTGTAGTTCCCGAACCACAGAACGGATCTAATATAACTTGTCCCACTTCCGTAGATGCCAATACTATTCTTTCCAGCAAATATTCCGGTTTTTGTGTGGGATGCTTTCCTTCTGTCTTCTCGGATGGTTTTGTCAATGAACCCGTCCACACATCATTCATCTGCTTGCCACCATTCGTTTCTTTCATTTTCTGATAATTAAAAAAATGACGAGACTTCTTTTCATTCTTCCTTGCCCATAAGATAGTCTCAGTAGAATGTGTGAAGCATCGACATGCTAAGTTTGGTGGTGGATTTGTTTTCTGCCATGTAATATTATTGATTATCTTGAAGCTTTCCTGCTCCAATGCCATACCAATCGAATATATATTGTGTAATGTTCCTGATATCCATATTGCGCCATTTGGCTTTAGTACTCTCTTACATAACCTAATCCACTTTCTGTTAAACTTATGTTTTTCTTCGACACTGGTTCCGCCTTCTGAAAGCTTATCCCATGAGCCCTTATTTACTGAAACCATCTTTCCACCATGGCAGGTAATTCCGTCATTACTTAAAAAATATGGTGGATCTGCAAATATCATATCTACAGATTCTGGTTTCATTTTTGTTAGAATTTTAAACGAATCACCTGCTATCAACTGTGATTCACAAGTCTCAAAGTATAATGGCACTTTTTTAGTAAATAAGTTATCCATTATATGTCTCCTTGTTTTTCTGAACTAAATACGAATCTTTACAAACAGATGCATTATCTCCATTTAATAATTGCATATAATCACTTCTTCACCAACTCTGTTAGATGCATCTGAATTAATCATACGCTTTACACTTACAACATCTATTTTATAGCCTTTATTACCATATAACTCAATTATCAAGTCTGTATTATGGTTTGTGAGCATACAGTAGCAACCTCTGGCTGTTAAT
>CAKUTY010000224.1 GCA_934692455.1 uncultured Erysipelotrichaceae bacterium | reverse complement strand
AAGCTCTGTGAGTGCAAACTAAGAAACAATGCTAATGTCCTGCATTGATAACAGGGAAACACATGTCCTCTACTTGATATTGGCACGAAGAGAAATACTCCGAAAGGAAGGTGTCAGAAATGATAAGTTATGCTTTTGTATTGGATGCTAATGGTAAACAACTAGCACCAACAAAAGAACAGAAGGCTTGGTTTCTTATTCGTAAGAAACGGGCAACATTAGTTGGTAAATATCCAATGGTAATACAACTTAAAAAGAAAATTCTAGACAAAGAAATCTGTAAAGATGAAATTCGTTGTGGAATAGATGATGGTGGTCTTCATGTTGGTGTTGCATTAGTACAGAAATGTCAGACACGAAACAAAGTAGTTTTTAAAGGAACTGTTGAACAGCGTAATGATGTGAAACATCTTATGGATGCTAGACGCGGATATAGACATTATCATCGTTATCACAAAAGATATAGGCCAGCAAGATTTAATAACCGAGGTTCTTCCAAACAAGAAGGACGGATTGCGCCAAGTATTTTACAGAAACGTCAAGCAACAATAAGGGTTATCAATCAACTTAACAAGTGGATAAATATAACGAATTATTGGTTGGAAGATATTGCTATTGATATAAGGGCATTGACAGATGGTTATAAACCATATCGGTGGGAATATCAAAAATCTAATAGATTGGACGAGAATATCCGTAAAGCTGTGATTTTACGAGACGGTTGCAAATGCATGGAATGTGGGAATCTAATTGTGGATTAGAAGTTCATCACATTAAACCAAGAAGATTGAAAGGTTCTAGTACGCTTGGTAATCTTATTACATTATGTACAAAATGTCACCAGAAAACAGAAGGCGTAGAAGAATTGTATATAGACAAATACTTCACTTTGTTAAATTCTTCTGACAATAAGAACCTTAATTACGCACAGCATGTAATGATAGGTAAGAAATGGCTAAGAGAACAGTTATTAAATTTAGGAATGTTACATTTGACTAACGGAGGTGACACAGCTAATAAGCGTATTGACTGGGATATTAAGAAATCACATTCTGATGATGCTATATGTATTACAGACTTGAAACCAGATACATGTGAAATTAAAGAGTGGACTATAAAACCTATGAGAAGACAAAACAAAGCAAAAACAAATAATGTTTTAGGGATTAAACATAGGGATTTAGTCGAGTATACATTTAAAAATGGCGAAACCCATAGAGGATATGTAACAGCTTTATATCCAGAACAAAATGCTCTTAATTTTCAAAGCCCAACAAAACATTGCAAAAAAGTTAACGCAAGGAAATGTAAAGTACTTTGGAAATATTCTAAGATTTACTGGTTAGATAATGTGAGTTAGATACATTTGTCTATATTTACACACAAATAATAATGATTTTATTAGGAGGAAAAACAATGAAACTTGCAGCTGCATTAATTGAACGAGCTGATCTACAAACTAGATTGACTCAATTACAGACTAGACTTTTAAATAATGCGAAGGTTCAAGAGGGTGTTAAGCCAAATGAAGATCCAAAGGATTTATTAAAAGAACTTGATGAAATTAGTAAGCAACTTGAAGATTATATTTATCGCATTAATATGACTAATGCGGCTACTTTGGTTGATGAAATACCTTTGACTTCATTACTTGCTAAAAAGGATGTCTTGACTAAGAAGATTTCTATTTTAAGAGCTTTTTTAAATGAAAGTAGTGCTTTAATTGATCGTTATTCTTTAAAGGAAATTAAGATTGATAGTACTGTAGATGTTGCCAAGCTTCAAAAGGATCTTGATTCTTTAAGTAAGGAATTAAGACTTCTTGATCAAAAGATTCAAGAGATTAATTGGACAACTGATCTAATTTAATTAAGTTGGTAGTCTATTATGGGGTGCGATCTCACTTGTTTGAGAAGGAAACAAGATTAACAGAGCACTTAAACCAGTGCATAAACTTATTTTTATGGTCAGCATTGTTACAGGTGCACATTTATAAATAATTGTTATTACCTAGCATCAATAATAGATGAGGGTGTGGTATGGGGAAAGTTGGTATCTTAGGATATCGATTTTTATATGACTGTGCTAGAATTGTTGGGTATGGAAAAACAAATTAACTTAAAACATTCTTTATCTTTCTTCTTTCTTCATGCAATAA
>CAKUTY010000223.1 GCA_934692455.1 uncultured Erysipelotrichaceae bacterium | reverse complement strand
TCTTTCTATGGCAATTATCGATTCTAAAATAATAAATTATGTGACTTTTAAAGATATACCTCATCTTATTTTTCCAATTGTTTCAATGGATAATGCGGATAAAATAATTAAAAAGTTATGTAGAATTAAAGAAGATAGAGTTCGAAAATTGTCAGATAATGGCATTAGAAATATAGAAAGTTATAATCAAAAATTTCCAAATCAAAAGATGAAACAAATGGTTTTGTTTATAGATGGAATTGATGAATTGGTTGCTAGTTATAAATCGTTATCGGAATACTTATATTCTATTTGTTCTACAACTCGTATAACCGGAATACATGTTATTGCTACTTGCTTAAGTGCTGATAAAAGTAGGCTTAGCGATACGCTTAAAAATGAATTTGATGGTAGAATCGCATTTAAACTTCCAAACTCACAACAATCTAGACTAACTATTGGCACTTCTGGAGCGGAAAGTTTGTCAAGTTGTGGTGAAGTATTATATAAGACACAGATTAATGATTTTTCAAAAAGAGTAATTACACCATGCGTTGATGATGGTGAAGTCATGAATGTTTGTAGATTTATTCAAAGCCAAACATATGATGGATTGAAAAACGTTCAAGCTAACGATGATAATTTGTCTTTTGGTAAAAACGATCCTCTTTACAACGAAGCAAAAGAATATGTAATTGCCATTCAAAAAGCTTCTACTTCTATACTACAAAGAAGATTTGGGATTGGTTATAATCGTTCTGTTCGTATTATTGATGAATTAGAAAAGAATGGTGTAATTGGTCCAAGTAACGGTTCTAATTCAAGAGATGTATATTTCTAGAAATTAGAAGAATGGATTCATAAAAACTTTTGATATAAGAAATATAAAGAAGCTAAATTAAAACGAATAACAATATACCAGGAGGTTTAAATGAAAAAAACAATAAAAGTAATGGCTGTGTTCCTAACAATGGTGTTAATTTCTGGGTGTTCTATGAATAATAAAGAAGTAGATGGCGTGGATAATGCTGCAGCTCCTAATGTTATGATTAATAACCGTTTGTATCATACTACAGGGGAATTATATGATGGTCGTTTTTTTAACGAGGCTAACGAAAACGACCGTAATCAACAATATGAAGTTGATGGCTTAATCACTTCAACAGTTGAAGGATACATGCTTCCTGAAAAGAATAATCAATCTAATTTTGGTGTTGGCTATGAATATCATATTGTTGATGATGAAAATATACTTGTTAAGACTGATGACTTGTGGATTAGGTTTGAGTATGGTGATTAACTTTGAAGGTGTTAAGTAAAAATACTTGACACCTTCTTTTATTTGTGTAATTATAGTTAAGGAAAAAGGAGGATAGTGTAAATGGTTAAAATTAGATTAAAGAGAATGGGTGCTAAGAAGTCTCCTTTCTATAGAATCGTTGTTATGGATTCAAGAGATAGAAGAGATGGCAGAGAAATCGAAGTTATCGGTAACTATGATCCAAGAAAAAATCCTGCAGTTGTTAATCTTAATGAAGAAAAGACTCTTGCTTGGTTAAATAATGGTGCTCTTCCAACAGATACAGTTCGTAATATCTTATCAAATGAAGGCATTATGAAGAAGTATGCCGATAGTAAAAAGGCTGGCAAATAATGATTGATCTTGAAAAAGTATTATTAAATATTGTTAAGCCTATTTGCGGTAATAGTGATGAGGTTATGGTTAAACAAATGGAATCATTAAATGATAATGAAATTCTATTATATGTTTATGCACCTAGTAACGATATCGCAAGACTAATTGGTAAACAAGGAATGATGGCTAATTCAATTCGTCAGATGTTACAAGTAGCTTCTAGAATTGAAAATAAGCGCATTTCTATTAAATTCGAAGCACTTTAAGGATGAATTCTTCATCCTTTTTTTAGTGTGCCGGGCACGGCACTAATTCAGTCGGAGATAAACCGACCACAGGTATTTACCGCCAAGTGTAGTGAACCACAAGCTAGTATCAGTGATGATATGGGTGGAGGAAGTGGTGTAGCAATTCTTTTGAGCGTACGAACAGAAACTTGATATAAGGCTAAATGGTGGATGATAGTGCTAAGCAACTATAAGTCCAAAAGGTAAACGTAAAACCAAGAGAGTAAATCAAGACGTTGTGAAAGAAATAGGATTAGTGAAT
>CAKUTY010000222.1 GCA_934692455.1 uncultured Erysipelotrichaceae bacterium | reverse complement strand
GCATATTCCACCATGCAGTTCTTGCTTCAGCCCAGTTTGGAGCAACTTGATAGTAGTCACCTAACATTGGCATTAACTTATTATATTCAGCCATTACATCAGCACCGTTTTCATAAGTTACATCAACATTTCTTACAGGGAAGTAAGTTGAAGCAGCTACAGCATCAGCAGTTCCTTCGCCATCACAGAAGTAAGAGATGAACTTCTTAGCAGCAGCAATCTTAGCATCATCACCGTTATTGAAAATACCGAAGCCCCAAATACCACCGCAAAGTTTAGATTCATTAGCAACTTGAGCAGGGAAAGCCATGAATAAGATATCATCGCCATCATTTGTCTTACCAGCAGGAGCATTATCAGCATTTAATTGTTGAGCAATATTCCAACAGAATGCCATATCTAATTGACCTTGACGGAATAAAGTAATTTCTTCACCACCATTGATAGCAGCATCGAACTTAATACCCTTAGTAGCATATAAAGTTTCTAAAGCCTTGATGTTTTCAGTTGAATCAGCTGTGTACTTAGTATGAGCAGCATCAGTGAAAGTACCACCATACATGTTATTAACGATAGCTCTAGTACCTTGGTCACCACCTTGACCTGAGCAGTATAATGCAGCAACTGTAGTATTTGGATCATAAGCATTTAATACTTCAACAGCCTTTAAGAAACCATCAGTAGTCCAAGTATGAGTATCAACATCTAATACATCAGCAACTGTGATACCAGCCTTTTCACAAGCAGCAGTCAACTTAGTTAGGTTAACAGCCATACAGTGAGCAGTCATACATACAGCATACTCATAAACTTCACCATTTGTGTAAGTTGATGCAGCTAATACAGAAGCATTTAATTCTTCCTTATCAGCATCATCTAATAAATCAGATAAGTCAACCATGTAACCCTTAGCACCCCAGTTAGCAACTAGACGTTCAGGGCCTTCCATAATCAAATCAGGAGCCTCACCACCTTCGATTGCAGTATTAACTTGGTCATCACCATTTGTATAATCCAAGTATTCTACTGTAACCTTTACATCTTGATTAGCAGCTTCAAATTTAGAGATAAGTGCATTGACCTTCTCTTCATTTCCCCAACCACCGATTGGATAAGTCCAAAGAGTGATCTCAGTCTTAGCAGTTGTACCATTCTCATCATCTGCATTATTGTTACAAGCAGATAGAGTAAGAACCATAAGAACCGCTAATAGTAAAGTTAAAAGTTTCTTCATTTTATTTTCTCCTTTTTTTCAACGACACTATGATATCAGTAAATGTAAACGCTTTCAAGCATTTTAATCCCACAATAAATTTGTGATATAGTTGTCAAAAAAACCATAGCATTATTACTATGGTTTAAGAATGTTTTTTATAGATTTTATTCAAAATTTTACTTTGCACAATCGCAATAATCGCAGGTGTAATAAACAAAGATATCCAAAAATAATACGCAAATACACCAGCTCCAATTATCATAAACGCAAACAATAATGTCACTGGAAGATGCATAATACTTAGCTTAAAACATACATTGAACAAATCTTTATTTGTATATTCATAAGAAGCTAAAGTAGGAAATAAATAGCTAATATAACCAATAAACAAGACCGCAATAACACACTGACAACCAAAGATTATCTTACCCATCAAGATGCCACCCACCATAACCTGATAAGAAATCCACATTGACCAAGCTATCAACAAGCCTATCACAAAAATGATTAAATAAGCTATGATTCCTTGTTTAAAATTCTTCTTAATCGAATAAACAAAACCCTTTGAAATTGAAGTCGCCTTACCCCTTAAAACAAACCTATCAACCGCATAATACAAGCCTGTACAAGCTAGACCTGTTGTTAAAATTGGAATTGAACAAAGAAACCAACAAATGCTAAGAGCGAACACATCAAAAACTAAATTAATAGTCTTTGACAATGGGCTATTCGCATTAAATATACTGCCAAACTTCATCAACTAGCAATACTTCTTCATCGCATCATCAATCATTGTGACACATTCATTAATAATGCTTTCATCCTCACTAACTAAAGAATACAAAGGCTTTCTTACGCCACCGCAATCAACACCCTCTCTTCTTCTTAAGATTTCCTTAATCACTGCATACATATTTCCTTTAGCAGAACACATCTTAAAGATAATATTTGT
>CAKUTY010000221.1 GCA_934692455.1 uncultured Erysipelotrichaceae bacterium | reverse complement strand
GGTTTTGGTGGAAGTTGTTAAGACTATTAAAAAGAATATTCGTAGTGATGATGTGATTATCCGTATTGGTGGCGATGAATTTGTTTTGATTGTTGATAACATTTCTGAAGAAAACTTTAAGGTAAAACTTGAGAAGATTAAAAGGGATGTAAAGGATGCTTCTATCATCCATGGTAATCATACTAACTTCACTTTGTCTATTGGCGCTCTTGTTGAGGATGATATAACTTTAGCTAGCGCTGTTGATAAGGCTGATAAGTTGATGTATAAGGCTAAGGAAGCTAATGATAAGGTTGTTACTTCTTGGGATAAGGATGTCGCAAATGTTGAAATTAAACATGCAAAGCCTTTGATTCTTATTGTCGATGATGCACTACTTAATAGATTTACTTTGATGGAACTACTAAAAGATGATTTTGATTTGATTGAGGCTGAAGATGGTAAGGTTGCCATGTCTTTAGTTGAAGAATATAATCTAAATATTTCGGCTATTCTTATGGATATTAATATGCCGAATATGAATGGTTATGAATTGTTGGACATACTTAATCGTCGTGGTTTCTTAAGTGATATTCCAGTAATTATGATATCTGGTGAACAGGGTTATGAGGCTATTATGAAGTGTTATAACTTAGGGGCTTCGGATTTTGTTTCTAGACCTTTTGTAGCTAGTATTGTTAAGAAGCGTGTTGATAATATCGTTAAGCTATATGAAAAACAAAGAAAGTATAAGAGTAATATCAAGGAACAGATAGATGAGAATAATAAGATTTCTTTAATGATGACATCTGTCTTATCTCATATTGTTGGTTACCGTAATGGTGAGTCAGGTCCCCATGTTATGCATGTTGAGAGTATTACCGAGATTCTTTTGAATGAATTAACTTTTATTAGTGATAAGTATAGTTTGTCTAAAGAGGATAAGAAGAATATTGTCAATGCCAGTGCTTTGCATGATATTGGCAAGATTGGTGTTGACGAAAAGATTCTTAATAAGCCAGGTAAACTAACTAATGAAGAGTTTGAGGAAATGAAGAAGCATACAACTATTGGTGCTTCGATGATTGATAATCTTGATGAATTCAAGGATGAGCCATTTATTCATTATGTTCACGATATTTGTCGTTGGCATCATGAAAAGTGGGATGGTAGGGGTTATCCAGATCATTTAAAGGGTGACGAGATTCCTATTTGGGCTCAAGTAGTAGCGGTTGCGGATTGTTATGATGCACTAGTTTCACCTAGAGTATATAAACCAGCCTTTAGTCATGAACAAGCTATTAATATGATTATTAATGGTGAATGTGGTCAGTTTAATCCTTTGCTTATGGAAGTGTTAAAGTCTTGTGAGAAGCGATTAAAGAATATTCGCGAATATTCTGTAGTATAATTCGATGTTGTAAAAAGGTTATATTTTGGGGTAATTATGAATATTAAAGAATTCTATGAAATAGTAGGTGGAAACTACAATGATGTCTTATCAAGATTAAACAGCGAGATGTTGATTACAAGGATTGTAAAAAAATTTGCTGAGGATCCTTCATTTAAGCAACTTGAAGAGGCTTTAAAAGAGAATAATGTTGATTTAGCTTTTAGAGCTGCTCATACTTTGAAGGGTATTTGTTTAAACTTGGGTTTTGATCAATTAAGCAAGGATGCAGTAGATATCACTGAAATCTTAAGAGTTGGTTCACTAGATGGAACAGCTGAATTGTTTGATAGTATTAAAGCTAGTTATGATAATACTATTGAATCTTTAAAGGAATTAGATTAAAGGCGAGGCTCTCGTCTTTTTTCATACTTTTCTATATATACTCAAATATTTGAATATTGTATTGTAAGGGCTTACAAAAGTAGTAAAATGTAGGTAAAGGTTAATAATACCAAAAGGAGATTTTATGAAAAAATTATTAACAATTCTATTATCTGTATTGATGTTATTAGCATTCACTGCATGTGGTGGTGATACTAATACAGATGATCAAACTGAGGGTGGTGGTGACCTTATAATTTATTCACCTAACTCAGACGCTTTAATCGATGTTGCTGAAACATTTGGTGAAAAGTATGGCATTAATGTACAAGTTGTTTCAGCTGGTACTGGTGAATGTTTAGAGAGAATTTCTGCTGAAAAGGATAATCCACAAGCAGATTTGATGTATGGTGGTATGACATATGCC
>CAKUTY010000220.1 GCA_934692455.1 uncultured Erysipelotrichaceae bacterium | reverse complement strand
GTTGTAGGTTATATGTTACAAACATTTCACTCTTATAGCCTTCATTTTCAAGGATTCTTCTAGCTACTGCATACTTATAAGCATCGTTTTCTAATAAATTATCGCTAGAATAGTCATTATAAGCCATTTTAGCACCTTCCATAAGGGCTTTGATGTCAACACCTGCTAATGCTAGTGGAAGAAGGCCAACTGCTGTAAAGACGCTGAAACGGCCACCGATATCATCTGGTACTACAAATTCTTCATAGCCTTCTTTGTCAGCTAATTCTTTTAATGTACCCTTATGCTTATCGGTAGTAGCGATGATACGTTCCTTAGCTTCTTCTTTACCATATTTGTTTTCAATGTATTGTTTAAAGATTCTAAATGATACAGAAGTTTCAGTTGTTGTACCTGACTTGGAAATAACATTAAGTACTACATCTTTTCCTTCGATATGCTTTAATACTTGAGACAAGTAAGTATTAGAGAATGTATTACCAATAAAGATTACTTCAGGTCCATCTTCTGGATATAAGCCTCTGATCATTTCATTAGCAGCTCTAGCACCAAGGTAAGAACCACCAATACCACATACTAGTAATACGTCAAATTTGCCTTTTAACTTTTCACTAACCTTTAAAATTCTTTCAAATTCCTCTTTGTCATAAGTGTTTGGCCATTCTACCCAACCTACAAAGTCATTGCCTTTGCCAGTTTTTTCATGTAGCCACTTGTGAGCTTCACTAACTTGGTCTTGGTAACTAATAATTTCTTCGTTTAATTTTGCATAAGATAAATCTAATTTAAGCATTTTTATCCCTCTCTATCCATTCTTTCATGGCTTTATCTAATGAAGCAAAGCCTATTTTCTTTTCAGGCATTCCTTCAAAATGAACTTTTCTAATGTATTTACGAGTATTTTGTTCAAGTGCCTTAAAAGATAAACGTAGTTGTTTGTGTTCATAGTCAATGTCTATTACCTTAAGCATGCAATAGTCATCAATGTTGACAAAATGACTTACGTTTCTTACAAAACCATTTGATAATTCTGATATATGGATTAGGCCGCTTACACCATCATCAAAGCTTACGAAAGCTCCATATGGCTTGATGCCAGTGATTTTTCCATATACAGTCATTCCAACTTTATACTGTTCAATACTGTTCATATAAGAAGCATTATACTACAATTTGCGTTATAATATTTTAGGTGATTATTATGGAAAAAGAAGAAAAAGAAAAACTTGTTATTAAAACTATTGATAAGATAAAGCCTTATTTGCAGGCTGATGGTGGCGATGTTGAGTTCTCAAGACTTGAGGATGATATCGTTTATGTTAGAGTACATGGTGCATGTATTGGTTGCGGTGCCTTAGAGATGACACTTAAAGATGGCGTTGCAGCTTTAATACTAGATGAAGTACCAGGTATTAAAGATGTAAGGCTTGATGAAAGTCAAAGTGATTTACAAATTTTCTAAGTAAAGGAGTTCGAACGAACTCCTTTAAACATCTAATAGAATCTTAAAATTGGCAAATTTGCTTTTTTATTTCTTGATTAAATGACTATTTCTCTCAACAAAAGAAAACACTTCTGGTGCATTAGCTGTCCATAACTTTTTAACATCAATTTTATGATTATCTAATACTCGACGACATTTATCATCACTTAAATTTTTAAAATCAGTTTTAAAATTACTAAGTGTTTTACTTTTGGTTATATCAAGAATATTTTTTACATCTGTACATCGTACTAACTCATCCTCAAGATTTTTGACTTGCAATAAGCAGACTATCCTTACACCATGACAATATTTTTTAATGTTGTTAATATTTGTCTTTAGAAATTGTAAATTTGTTACAACATCAGTATCAAAAACTAACGCAATACAAGAGTTTGGTTTAATCCCCAATAGAACTGACTTCGGTATTAAAGCTTGCATAACATTTAGTGTTTTTGATCTTCCTGATAATATTCTTTCAGGGTTATATTTTAAAGCATTTATTAATTTTTGATCATCTTCGCCTTCACAAAAGTATAAACAAGTTTTATTCATTTTTCACCCCCACTTCTAGCTTATCGAGCAACGAATCATCCGGCAAAGAATTAAATACATCATTTTCTACAGCATTTCTAATACTATCAGTATTACGTTTTAGAATATCTGAGGCCGATAAAGCTTCAACTTTGTATTTTCCATC
>CAKUTY010000219.1 GCA_934692455.1 uncultured Erysipelotrichaceae bacterium | reverse complement strand
AAGTCAGAATTTAATCTGACTTTTTACTTATATTTTCTCTTAGTTACTTCAATATTGTTTAAGATAACAGGAATAACGATTGGATTTCTATTAGTCTTTGAATAAAGATAAGGTTCCAAAGTATTCTTGATACAATTCTTTAAATCATTGAACGTAACTTTTTGTTTCATTGTTTCCTTTAGAGCGTCATATACAAGGGTTTCAGCTTCCTTAATCATTGGCTGATTTTCTTTGATATAGACAAAGCCTCTAGAAACAATGCCTGGTTTACATAAAATCTTGTTAGTTCTTGAATCGATACATACAACAACCGCAACCATACCGTTATCGGCCAAGATTTGACGATCTTTCAAGACACTAGTTGATAAACCTGATACGTCTCTTCCATCTACATAGATGGCATCGGTTTGAATTCTAGTATTTGATCTAAATACTTCACCATTTCTTAGTACCAAAGCATCACCATTGGCACAAATGAAACAATTCTCTTCAGGAATACCTGTTTCTACAGCGGTAGCTGCATGAAGTTTAAGCATTTTATATTCACCATGCACTGGCATGAAATAAGTTGGCTTAATCAATTGAATCATCAATTTTTGTTCCTCACTTGAGGCATGTCCTGTTGTATGTAATGATTGGAAGGTCTTGTTTTCAAGTACCTTAGCACCATTTCTAACAAGTTGATTAATGATACCTGATACGTTTAAGGCATTACCAGGAATAGGATTACTTGATAAGACAACAGTATCACCAGGAATAATCTTGATATATTTATGAACACCATTGGCGATTCTTGATAGAGCTGCTAATGTTTCACCTTGAGATCCTGTACATACAATACATACTTTCTCAGGGGGGAAGGTGTTTACCATATCTTGAGTAATAAATGTATCATTTGGAACATCGATTGTCTTTAATTGTTTACCGATTTCGACAACGTTTTCCATTGATCTACCAAGTACTAATACTTTACGATCACAAATAGATGCTGATTTTATAATTTGAGCTAATCTATTAACATTTGACGCGAAAGTAGAGACAATTAGTCTTCCTGGTGTCTTCTTGATAATGTCATATACTGTATGAGCTACTTTCTTTTCAGAGATTGAGAAACCTTCAACCTCAGAGTTTGTAGAATCTGACATTAATAGGGTTACACCTGCAGCACCAATATAAGCCATTTTTTGATAGTCAGCATTATTGCCAATAGGGGTTAAGTCAAACTTAAAGTCACCTGTTTCCACGATTCTTCCATTTGGCGTATTAATTAAAACACCAAGAGAATCAGGGATTGAGTGGATTGTATTGAAGAATCCTACTCTGAAATGATTAGTTTGTACAACACTGTTTTCATCAATTTCTTCAATTTTGACGTTGAAGTTTTTTCTACGCTCACTTAATTTCTTTTCAATCAAAGATTTCGCAAATCTTGGGGCATAGATCTTGTTGATCTTACATGCCATTAATAAGAAAGGAATACCACCAATATGGTCTTCGTGACCATGGGTGATGATTAAGCCTTTAATCTTGTCTTGATTCTTTATTAAATGGGTAAAATCAGGAATTACGTATTCTACACCTAGTAAGTCATCATCAGGGAACTTAACACCAGCATCGACAATTAAAATCTCGTCGTCCTGTTGGAAACAGTACATATTTTTACCGACTTCTCCAAGTCCACCTAATGCATAAACTAGTGTATCTTCTTTAACGTCATAATTTACACCATTATAAGCATTCGGTTTTGAGCCTTTCATTTTACCTCCATTATATTCTTTCCGATTTCATCCTTATTTTAAGTTAAAAATATCGATTATTCAATACAATATGCGTTTTCATCTACATAAAATGGATCTTTTTTATTGATATGATCATAGAACAAGATACCTTTGAAATGATCTAGTTCATGTTGAAGGACAATTGCCAAATAACCACTAGCTTTTATTTCGACATTTGAGTCAGTTAATAAGTCATATCCTTTAACCTTAACTCTTGCACTTCTATAGATATAGCCTTTATGTATATCTTCTACTGATAAGCATCCTTCTCCTGTTTTTAAATAAGCTTTTTCAATAGAACTTGATACAATTTTAGGATTAACTAGGGCATATTCTGTTTCGATATCACCATTTTCATCTTTTAAAATGATTGATGTCATTTTCTTAAGAACACCAATTTGAACAGCACTGATG
>CAKUTY010000218.1 GCA_934692455.1 uncultured Erysipelotrichaceae bacterium | reverse complement strand
ATAAAAAACCAAGCATACGCAATAGTCTCTAACTTATTACCAGGATTCTTAAACATGTTACTTATTCTCCTTAAACTTCTCAGCCAAACTAGGTGCATTCTTAGTTAACTTCTTAATAGTTAAATCCTGTGCCTTATCATTGGCAAGTCTTAATTGACGATCAGAAGACAATAGATTTTCTTTTACCTTCTTTAAATGATCAATAGTCTTATCAATCTCATCAATAGCAGTAGAGAACTTCTTAGAAGCAGTCTCAAAGTTCTTACCAAAGGCTACCTTAAAGTTTTCCATATTCTCTTCAAAATGAGCTATATCTAAATTATTATTCTTTTCAATCAACAATTGTTTCTTATACTCAGTTGCATTCAAAGCTGCATTTCTAAGTAATGTGATAAGAGGAATAAAGAATTGAGGTCTAATAACATACATCTTAGGATATCGATAAGACACATCCACAATACCCTCATTATATAGTTCACTATCACTCTCAAGTAATGATACAAGAACTGCATATTCACACTTCTTACGATTACGGTCTTTATCTAACTTATCAAAGAAATCTTCATTCTTATGTTTAGTAGAAGTTGTATCAGCTTCATTCTTCATCTCAAACATAATAGAAATAATTTCTACGCCATCTTCATCAAAATCTCTAAAGACAAAGTCACCCTTAGAACCCTCAACAACCTCATTATCCTTCTCAAAATAAGCGTTTCTAAACATGCCCATTCTATTCTTATTAAATTCATTAGCACAATGTTGTTCTAAACTTTCACCTATCATCTTAGTAGACATCTTAGTCTTAAAATCCTTATAGTAATCCACTAATTCTTGTTTAGCGCTTAATTGTTGTTCATAAGAATCCTTCATAGAATCAAACTTATTAGCCATCTCACTCTTATAGATTTCTAATTCATTCTTAGCCTTATTAATTTCTAGATCCTTAGTTTCCTTTAATTCGCTTATTGCCTTATTAACAGCCAATTCCTTTTCAGTGTCACCATTCTTAACTTGTTGATTCAAAACTTCGATCTTACTCTTTAAATCTAAAACAGTCGCATTAGCCTTAGACTTAAGCTCACTAATCTCAATATCCTTAGAAGCTGTAATCTTATCGATCTCCCCCTGTCTTGTAGCGTTCAATGTATTGATTTCTTCCTTCAAAGAACTAGTCTTAAGATTAAGCTCATTCTCATGTTCCTTTTCAACTAGCTTTAATTGATTCTTTAGACTTTCAATCTCAGCCTTTTGTTCATTTAGCTTAACAGTAGCCTTACCCATTAAATCCTTTGTAACTAACTCTTTTTGTAGTTCAAGTTTCTCATTATATTCAGTTTCCCTTTTCTTTAACTCATCATAAAACTCATGATCCCTTATTTGTTTAACAATAGAATCATAATTAGATTCATCAATAGTAAATAATTGACCACAATGAGGACATTTAATTTCTTTCATACAGCACCTCTTTCTTTACAGTTTTATTCTACCGTAAAAGCCTGTTTAAAAATTGCACAAGCAAAATATGATATATATAAGACACGAACAATAAAGAACATTATACAGTAGATGAATCACTTGCTGAAACACAAGCAAGCATGTCATTTTCAGGTATGGAATTATCAGAAGAATGGCTCGCTAGACTAAAAGAATATGCCCTAGGCAATATATCTGAAGATGAATTTCGTAAAGAAGTAATAGATAGCATTTCTAATTCAGTTATTAAGAAAAATTAATAATATGGCTGATTTAATTTATTGTTATGAAAATACAAACATACTTAAAAATAAGTTAAACTTCAATATCGAGAGATAAATTCCAGGCAACTAGAATTTTCTTTTATCATCAATTATGATGATTTAAATGTTATTCTTTTTCCTTACTATAAAGTAAAGGAGGACGCCCTTGAAAAAGAAAATGATAATTATTATATTTATAGTTCTTTTAATTACAGGCGCTATTTTTATGTTTAAGCCTAAGAAAAAGATTGATTCAAAATTATTATCTACTTCAACTGTTTCATCAGGTTCTATGAATGGAGGAAGAAGCGAAACTTCTATTAAAAGAATTGATGATAATAAAGCTTTATATTCAATATATGAACAAGATTTTCACAGTTCTCCTGTAGTTGTAAAAGAATATTATATCGATGTCACTACTTTAGATAAGATAAAAGAAGTATTTGATAAATATGA
>CAKUTY010000217.1 GCA_934692455.1 uncultured Erysipelotrichaceae bacterium | reverse complement strand
CTATAGGACCGTTTATACCTCCTTGTAATTCTTTTAATTCATCAATATTTGGCTTTACGCCTGTAGATGCACCTGTAATAATAACCGCATCTGCTTTCGCAGAGAAATTATCTGCCACCATTTCTTTAATTGATTTATCATTTAAGATGAAATGAGAGCCGTTTTTTACTTTTACATCAGCCATTACTACAACATCTCTTGCGTCAATATACTTTTTATATCTAAGTGCATTAGGGTGACTAGGAGATACATAACCGTTTGAATTATAATAACCATTAGCCCATCCAGTAGCTCTTATAAACGATGCACCTGTTGCTTTACAAATTGAAATCGATTGTTTTGCAGCATTCGAACACACATTTATACCAACAGGAATGTTTACTTCCTTTGTTATTAAAGAAGCTATATGTGTCATACAAACCACATCTATTATTTCAACATCATCGTTAATTAAATATGGTGAACTTGCAGCATTTTCGATTATTATGCCATGAATACCTGCAGATTCTAACGTTTTAGCATCAATTATTGCATTTTTAATTGTCTCTTGATACGTTTCATTATCTATATAATCGTAATTGCCAGGCAATGGACCTAAATGCACCATTCCAATAACAGGTTTATTCGTTTTAAATAATTCAACAATACTATTCAATTTAAATTTTTCCTTCCAACTTGAATACACGTTTTGCCGTTTCACCTAAAATATCTTGAACTTCCTTTTCGGTTAATCCACTATGTTCTACTTCCCATTTAACATGAGCCATTTCATCTGGAGAATCTGAAGCAAACATCATTCTCTCTGAACCAATTTCTTTAGCAAAATATTTAATATTATGAATATTAGGCGTTCTAACAGATAATTCTAAACAAACATTTGGACATTGTTTTGCAACAAAAATATCTTCTTCTTCATTTTCATATGTACCACAGTGGGCTAACACGATTGGAACATCTGAAAATTCTTTAATTAATGGGTAAAACGTATTTGCACATGACCACGGTAATCCTGTTCCTTGGTGAATCATCAGTGGAACTTTTAACTCTCTTGCCATTTCAAATGGTAAACGAGATCTTTTGACCGAGCCAGCTAAAATGTGAGTAAGAGGAGTTAATTTCATTGCCACAAATCCTAATTCGTTAACACATCTTCTTGCTTCATTTCTATATAAATCTTCTTCATAATGTGGATTTAAAGAGAACATTCCAAATATTCTTGTTGGATGTTTCAAATGAAAATCATAAATTCTATTATGAGAACGTTTATAATCTTCAAAAGTAACAAATTGTGCTGGTTGAATTATAGCAGCATCAATACCTACCTCATTCATTTTATTAAAAACTTCATCTTCGGTACGGTTACTATCCCAAGTGGTATCATGTCCAATATGTACATGAGGGTCAATCATTACCATATTATTTTTCTCCCTTCACATTTAAAACTTCTAATATTGTGTTTTTAGTTGCATTTTCGATATCTTCTTCAGATAAGCCAGAGTATTCAAACGAATAGATACTGTGTTCCATTAGCTCTGGCAAAGCAGAACCCATAATTATACGTTTAGAACCATAGCGATTTACTAAACCTTTTAACGAACGCATATTAGGACCAATTGAAGTTTCTAAATAAACATTTGGACACTCATCAGCTAAAGTTTTACATTGGTCTCCTGTATATGATTTTGTCGCATGTACTAATACTACTTTTACTTTGGTATACTCTTTACATAATTCATACATTCTAATAGGTTGTCCTAACGGAAGACCAATGCCTGTTGTTATAAACAATGGCAATTCTAATTTAGACGCTACATCGAACACGGTCTTACCATGATGTGAGTGAGCATCCCAACCGAAAATCTCGATATTAACGCTAATTCCTTTACATCCAAGTTCTTTATATTTGCCGACCTCTTCATAATACTGTTCGTACTCGTAATTTGGATTAAGTTGACATACAGGATAAACTTTAGATGGGTATTTTTTCGCGAATTCTAATACTCTATTATTATTTTCTCTCTCAACTTCAAGAGAAATATTAGAATTAGCAGGATAAACTACACAGCCATCCAAATTCAAGCTATCGATTTTTTCTAAAATTTCTTCTTCAGTTACATCTCTTCCATCAAAAACATAGTCTTTGCCAAGATGAATATGGGCGTCAATCATTAACATTTCTCCTTTAACACTATGTAACTA
>CAKUTY010000216.1 GCA_934692455.1 uncultured Erysipelotrichaceae bacterium | reverse complement strand
AGATAAATAAAGGACTTTGATTAATTTTTCAAAGTTTTTTTAATGTCAATATTTTGATATTTTTATGTAGTATACTGTACTATAATGTGTTATAATAGAATAAGAAATAAAGGAGAGTCATATGTATCTAAAACTTACTAAAAAACCTAATAATAGAACATTTATGCAGTATGTTGAAAGCTATAGAGATATAAACTCTATTCCTAAACAGAGAGTTGTTGAAAAGATTGGTTATGTAGATGAGTTTTTAGATAAATATGATGATCCAATTACTCACTTTAGAAATGAGGCTAAATTAAGAAATGTTAAAGATGAGAACTTATCTTTAACCATTGATTTAAATGAAGAAATAACTGATGGTTTAGATTTAAAAAATGTTGGCTACTTTGCTTTAAGAAGGATATATGAAACTTTAGGATTAGAATCGTTTTTAAATAATAGACAACGTAATAGTAAAGCACAGTTCTCTTTATATAAGAACCTTATGTTACTTGTAATATCTAGAGTTCTTTATCCTAATTCTAAAAGTAAGACTCTTGAAGAATCCGATATTTACTTTGAATCTTTTGATGATATAAGTAAAGACTCTATATATGACTCTTTAGATTACTATGATAAGTTTTCAAATGATATTCAAAAGCTAGTATGGAAGAATACCAAGGATAAATATTCAAGAGATGCCTCTTGTTCATATTATGATTGCACCAACTATTATTTTGAAATTGAATATAACGATATGGACATCTTAGATGATGATGGAAAAATAATTGAAAAGGGATTAAGAAAAAGAGGACCTGAAAAGAATAATAGACCTGACCCTATAGTAGAAATGGGATTATTAATGGACAATAACGGCATTCCTATGGCTTATGATATCTTTCCAGGTAATGAATCAGAAAAAACATCTTTAAGACCCTTATTAAAATCTACTAAAGCTAAATATGGAATTGATAGAACTGTAGTAGTAGCCGATAGAGGTCTTAATACTTCAGATAATATCTTTTACCTTGCAGGATACAATAAACAGAAAGATGAAAGAGATGGTTATGTATATGGACAATCAATAAGAGGAGCTGATAAAGAATTTAAAAATTGGGCAATAGACTTTAGTGATTATGTTACTGAATTCTATGATGATGAAGGTAATATTGTTGATATATCTATCGTTACTAATAATCCTAATACCAAGTACACTGCCTTTATTCATAAATCACGTATAGTTAATAAGACCATTAAGATAGAAAAAGATGGTAAAAGAAATGTTCCAGTAGAAGTAAGACAGAAACAAATGGTTTACTTCTCTTTCAAATATAAGATGAAACAAAAATACGAAAGAGATAAGATGGTTGAAAAAGCCAAAAGTATTATTAAATCACCAGGCAAATATAATAAAGCCACATCATTTGGCGCTTGTGCTTATATCAATAATCTTGCATACAATAATGATGATGGCACTATTGTAGCTAATGATCTATCTATTGATATGAATAAGATTGAGGAAGAAGAAAAATACGATGGATTCTATTCAATAGTTACAAGTGAATTAGATTATTCAGATATTAAAATGAGAAACATCTATAGAGGACTAGCTAAGATAGAAGATACATTTAAAGTAAGTAAAACATCTATCAAAAGTAGACCAGCATTTGTATGGACTAAAGAATCAATTGAAGGACACTTTCTAACATGTTATTTAGCACTTGTAATTATTAGATTATTAGAGATTGAATTAGATCATAAATATTCAGTAGATAGAATGATTGATTCCTTAAAGAAATACAACTGTACCCACTTAGATAAAAACATCTATAAGTTTCTATATAAAGATGAAATTATTGATGATCTATCTAAAGTATTCAATGTTGATTTAAACAAGAAATATAAAACTAGAGAAAGTATTAAAAAATTAATCGGATATTAAAGTATTACACTACACGTAATTATCAAACTAAAAATGGCTGAAACCCTTATGTTTAAAGGACTTCAGCCATGTTTTCGTATTTATCATCTTCGAAAGTCGAGATTCTACAATAGCATCCTTCAATCGACACAACTCATACCCATCTTTCTCATACACCTCAAGAACACCAGTCACATTAACAATCGAATACTTTTCAGGCAAATTATCTTCATCAATAGGTATAAACATCAAACCAAGAGAACAACAAGCGGTGGCATCCATTACCGTACAACCAAAAGTCTTCTCTTTGGTTTCA
>CAKUTY010000215.1 GCA_934692455.1 uncultured Erysipelotrichaceae bacterium | reverse complement strand
GAGAAAACTTAACATAGATCTCACCAACAACACCTACTTTAACCTTAGGAGTCTTATTTAATTCGATAGTCGCAAAATCAGCAGCTATCTCATTAAAGATCTTCTTATATGAAGTAGGAAGATAATTCTTGTTTTCTCTAATATCCCTATCAAGCTTTTTAAGCCACATATTAAGGTGATTCATACTTTCACCCTTAACTACCTCATAAGCTATCGTTTGGTTCTTCAGAGCCTCTAATTCATCCCCATATTCAACTGCAGCCAAAATCTTTAGAAGCATTCTAGGGGTTAAAGGCATAATAGAGCCCTTCTCTAGTCTATTCGCATTTAAACTAGCTACCGGAATATTACTATGACCACTTCTAACTAGTGCCTTTCTTAATAGCTTAATATAGTTACTAGCACGACAACCACCACCTGATTGTGATATTAAAAGAGCTGTATGATTCAAATCATACTTACCACTCTCTATCGCCTCAAGAAACTGTCCAATAACAATCAAAGCTGGATAACAAGTATCATTATGAACATACTTAAGACCAAGTTGAGTAACGTTACTACTACCTGAACCAAGTAATTCAACCCTATGATAGCCTTCTGATTCCATCGCACTTTTAATTAACTTAAAAGAAGTCTCACACATATTAGGAACCAAAACAGTATAATCCTTCATCATCTCTTTGGTGAAATTAGGAGTAAGATATTCCATTTTACTTATCCTCCTTTCTCTCTTCAATAGCCGCCAACAAACTTCTCAAACGAATATTAACAGTACCCAAATTAGATATCTCATCAATCTTTAATTGTGTATACAACTTACCATGGTCATTCAATATTTCTCTTGTCTCATCACTTGTAATCGCATCTAACCCACAACCAAAACTTACTAGCTGTACTAAATCCATATCATCATCCTTAGTACAATAATTAGCACAAGCATATAAACGTGAATGATAAGTCCATTGATTAAGTACTTGCGTATCAATCTTTTCATAATGATGAGACAAACTATCCTCACTCACTACCGCACAACCCAATTTTGTAATTAGCTTATCGATACCATGATTTACCTCAGGATCTGTGTGATAAGGTCTACCTGCTAGACAAATAATATGCTTACCCTTTTGTTTAGCTTTAGATACAACCTCTTCAGCCTTAGTAGCCAACAATTTCATATGATCATCATATTCTTTATATGCAGATGTAATAGCATCCCTAATCTTCTTATCATCCAAGTTAGCAAAGTGCTTCTTTAAGATACTAGGGAAACGCTTTTTAAACTCATCGCGATTAGAAATATCCACAAAGTCACAAATCATATGATTATCAATAATATTGCCCCTTAGCACCTCAGGATAATAAGCAACTACCGGACAATTATAATGATTATCACCCAAGTGCTCATCCACATTATAAGAAAGACAAGGATAATAAATATAATCAACCTTCTCCTTCAACAATTCATATATAGCACCATGACTTAACTTAGCTGGATAACATGCTGTATCACTTGGAATAGAAGCCTGTCCTTCTTGATAAATAGCCCTTGTAGAAAATGGTGAAGTAATAACCTTAAAACCTAATTCCCTAAACAACTTATGCCAAAAAGGCAACAATTCATACATATTTAGACATAATGGTAAACCAATTGTTGTTTCACCATCACCCCTATCATCCATATATTCCTTTAATAAGCCTAGCTTATAAGCATACATGTTATATTCATCATTATTATCCTTACCAGTTAAAGGCTTATCACAACGATTACCTGAAATATAACGCTTACCATCATTAAAAATATTCACAGTCAATTGACAATGATTACCACAACCCTGGCACTTAAAAGAATTAACCTTATGTTCAAAGTTTTCTAATTCACTTAAAGAAATAATGCTACTTATACCCTTACTACGCTTCTTACCATATAAAGCTGCACCATAAGCGCCCATTAAACCGGCAATATTTGGTCTAATGACATCAACACCCATTTCTTTTTCAAAAGCCCTTAAAACTAGTTCATTATAGAAAGTGCCACCCTGTACTACAATCTTAGAACCTAAATCTTTAGCATTTGAACATCTAATAACCTTATATAAAGCATTCTTAACAACAGATATCGCAAGACCTGCTGAAATATCTTCAATAGAAGCACCATCCTTTTGAGCTTGCTTAACTGAAGAGTTCATAAAGACTGTACATCTACTACCTAAGTCTACTGG
>CAKUTY010000214.1 GCA_934692455.1 uncultured Erysipelotrichaceae bacterium | reverse complement strand
GTCTGTTTGTATGAACACGATTATCATTTCGTATTTATTAAGAAGTGATCCAAAGGATTTAAAGATTGTCTTAATTGATCCTAAGAAGGTTGAATTTACACCTTATCATGATATTCCACACTTGTTGTGGCCAGTAATTACTGATTCAGATATGGCTAGCATGATGCTTAAGAAGGCTGTAGTTATCATGGAAGAAAGATATGATGCCTTTGCGGATGCTGGTGTTAGAGATATTAAGAGTTTTAATGACTTGGTAATTAAGCATAATGCAAGCGTTGGCGAAGGTGAGCCTAGGATGGAAAAGATGCCATATATCGTTATTATCATCGATGAGCTTGCTGATTTGATGATGACTGCTAAAAAAGAGGTTGAGGCATCAATTCAACGTCTAACTCAATTATCACGTGCTTGTGGTATTCATATGATTGTTGCTACACAACGTCCAAGTACTGATGTTATTACGGGTTTAATTAAGTCTAATATTCCAAGTCGTATTTCTTTTGCGGTATCTAGTTCGATTGACTCAAGAACTATTCTTGATCAAACTGGTGCTGAAAAACTGTTAGGACATGGTGATATGTTATATCTTCCTCAAGGAGAGAGTGGTCCAATTAGAGTTCAGGGTTGTTTTGTGACTGATGATGAGATCAAGAGAATCACCGATTATTGTAAGAAACAAGCTGACCCTGATTATGATGATACTTATTTTGAGATTAAGAGAAACTTAGAAGGTGAGTCTTTCTCTTATTCAAGTGAGAGTAATAATCCACGTGAAAAGGACGCCTTATATGATGAGGTAGTTGAATATGTAACTGAGGCTCAAAAGGCTTCTACTTCTTTGCTACAAAGAAGGTTTGGGATTGGTTATAATCGTTCTGCTCGTATTATTGATGAATTAGAAAAAAATGGCATAATTGGTCCAAGTAATGGTTCTAAACCACGTGAGGTGTACAAAAAGAAAGATGAAGAATAATTTTATTAAGACAAAGAAGTATAAGAATATCAATTTGTATTTATACTTTACATCTGATTATGATTTGAAGAAGCATCTATGCTTAAGCTTGTTGGCTTTCTTTATTGGTGACTATTCTAAGAAGTATCCAACTAAGGAGAAGATGACTTTTGCGAAGGATAATTTATATGCAGCTAATGTTTATACCGGTTCTAAAGCTAGAGCCGGTTTAGCTTATTTCACAATTAAATATACTTTCTTGAATCCTTGTTTTGTGGATGTTGATGAGAAGGAATTTGTAGCTTTCTTTAAAGAGTTAGTATTAAATCCTTATTTCTCAGAAGAACTATTAGAAGAATTTAAGACTATTTATAAGGCTAATATTCAAAGAACCTTGGACAAGCCTAATAAGTATGCCTCTAATCGTGTAAATCAAATTATTGGGCAAGAAGATCCAATCTTTAATATTTATACAGTAGATAAGATAGATATGATTGATTCAATCACCTTGGATGATGTGAAAAATGTCTATCATGATTTGTTAAATAACTTTGGAGTAGATGTTTTCTTGATTGGTGATTATAGCGATGATTTATTAGCTTATGCTAAGAGTTTAGTTAAGGAACATGACTATCGCTTTAATAATTGTTCCTTAAATATTAATGAATTAGGTGAAATAGTTGAGGATAAAAATGTATCACAGTCATCACTACAAATAGTCTATAAGACACCATTTAATCGTACTTCAAAAGAATTCTATGCCTATATGTTAGGCAATTCGGTATTTGGCATTGTGCCTACATCTTTGTTGTTTGATGAAGTAAGAGAAAAGCTTTCATTGTGTTACTACATCTCAGTTTTAGATTATAAGAATGAGGGCATTGTAAAGGTTTACACAGCTATCGATGGCAAGAATAAGGATGAGCTTGTTAAACAAGTTGAAATACAACTAAAGCGTATGATTAATAAGGATTATGATCCAATTAAATTAGATTATGCACGTGCTTTATTAGCTGATTCTTTAAATGCTTTACAGGATAATACTGATGCCTATACTGAATATTATTTTATGAATAAATTACATGGTATTGAGTGTAATAGACAGGAATATATTAAGAATTTAGAGAGCGTTACTGTTGATGATATTAGTGAAGTGTTTAAGAAGTATCAACATGTATTAACTTATATGTTAAATGGAGTAACTTACTATAATAAGTCAAGAAAAAATTAAAAATTAAGTTCACTTCATGACAAAAAGAATCAATTTTCGTGATT
>CAKUTY010000213.1 GCA_934692455.1 uncultured Erysipelotrichaceae bacterium | reverse complement strand
TCCTTATCGATCACAAATTCTCTTGTAGAAAACTTTATTTCACATAAATTAATAATCCTATCTCTTCTTTCAATTAACAAGTCTATCTGAGCACCACACATTCCAAGTTCCTCATTGGTCTTTGTATACCAAATGTATTCTTCTGTTAATACACCTGAAATACCAAGTTTGGTTTTTATTTGTTCAATATGGTCTTTGCATAATTGTTCAAAAGTAAAACCAGCCCAACTTTTTCTAGAAGGATTGTCTATAGCCTTGCTCCAATAATGTTCGTCTTTACCATGATTATCTTTTAAGAAACGGAAGTAGAAATTAGTATAATAATCAGCTGATTCATACAAAGTTTCTTTCTTTTTTTTGCCATAAAAAGAAGAAGCCTTGACAAAGCCAGAATTAACTAAATCATCAAGAATCTTTGTAAGCTTACCATTAGCTTCGATTTCACATTTTTCTGAGATTTCTTTTCTTGTATAACCACTTCTTTTTTCTGATAAACATTTCATAATTTGAATGTATTTATCACTATTTTTAAATAAAGTTTGATACAAATGATCAAACTCATCCCATAGTTCGGCTTTTTTTCTGAAAAATAAATTATCAATATTTAAAACATAAGATAAACTTGCATCTAGTAAACTCAAATAATAAGGAATACCACCCATTATCATATAACATTCCGCAATATCATAATCTGACCAAGAAATACCTTGATCTAATAAGAACTCATTAGTTTGTTTAAGTGTAAAAGGTTCTAAATAAATACGGCATGTTTGTCTATTGAATAAACCGCCTTTATTATTTGCAATATTATCAACCATCCATGAAGTAGCTGAACCACATATTACAAAAATTAAGTTGTTTTTGCTTGTTCCATAATCATTCCAAAAATATTCAAAAGCAGCCAAGAACTTTGACTTATGATTATCAAGCCAAGGCATTTCATCAATAAAAAATACTTGCTTCTTTTTACTGGATAGTTCTTCAATATATTCTCTAAGATTATTAAAAGCCTCAAACCAGTCTTTTGGGATGGCTCTTTTCTTTTTGGATCTTCTATTTAATTCATCAGAAAAATTTCTAAGCTGAATTTCTTTTGATTGACCATAAGCGCCAGTAACTTTAAAAACGATGTTATCTTTAAAATAATGATTTACAAGATAAGTCTTGCCTATTCTTCTTCGCCCATAGACTACGACAAGTTGAGCGGTTTTAGCTTGCATGCACTTATCAAGGCGCTTACATTCTGTTTCTCTACCAATTATTGTTTCCATGTCTTAATTATACATCAAAATAATTATTACTTGTCTAAATCTATCTTTTTTAACCACATTTAGACCATTAATATTTCTTTTTATTAGTTTGCTACTTAATGCTCTCTAGATATTTGCATTGTCAATTACTCACCACTTATGGAAGTTAGAGCTTCCTGCTTTTGGTTTGGTGAAGCTTTGTTAAATGCATTGTGCCATAAACAATATCAGTCTGGTGTTCCAATTCAGATTAGTGTCTATGACGATAGATTATATATCGCAAATTGTGGGTGTTTACCAGAAAACTGGACATTAGAAAACTTAATGCGTAAACATGCTTCTAGTCCTTATAACCCTAATACTGCCCATGTTTTTTATTTAGCTGGTTTCATAGAAAGCTGGGGACGAGGAATTGAAATGATTTGTTCTGCTTGTAAGAAAGATGGTGTTCCTCAACCAGTTTATACAATTAACCCAGGCGATATTATGATTGAATTCACAGCACCTGAAGATAGAGTTATTCGTTTAGATAGGGTGACTGATAAGGTGACTGATGATGAATGCTTATTGTTGTCACTTCTTATTGAAGACCCAGGCTACACAGTTTCTCAACTTTCTGAAAAAAATGGAAGTTAGTAGAAAAACAGTGGCGCAAAAAATGAAACAACTAAAAGGAAAAGACATAATTGAGCGTATTGGTTCTGATAGAAAAGGCAATTGGAAGATCAATGATTAGTAATAAAAGCTAAAGATTTGTAATGTTCTATAGTAAGTTCTATTTGTGGTGGTTAACCTATTGTTAATATTACTACTAGTTATCTAAGGTGACTGATAGGGTGACTGATAATAATACCCTCTATTAGCGATGTAACTAGTAAAGGGTATTTTTGATATTACATAATCTAACTTAGGTACTACTTAGACTCTTAACTTTAATTTTGTATCTTAACTTAAATAGAGTTATAATACACTTATAAAGTTAAGAAGGAAGATGAACATGGAATATCTATATA
>CAKUTY010000212.1 GCA_934692455.1 uncultured Erysipelotrichaceae bacterium | reverse complement strand
TATGATAAAACATAAATATATAGTTCTAGATGATGATCCAACAGGTATTCAAACAGTACATGATGTATTGGTGTTAGTTAATTATGATTACAATCTTTTGTGTGAAGCTTTTAAAGATCCAAGAGAAATGTTTTATATTTCTACCAATTCAAGAGCTTTCAGTGAACAGGAAACAATCAAATATCATGAGAAACTTATTCAAATGATATGCGATATCGCAAAGGAATTGAATATTGACTTTACTATTATTTCAAGAGGAGATTCGTCTTTAAGAGGTCATTTTCCTTTAGAAGGTGAAGTGATTAAGAAAGTATTAAATGATAATGGCTATTTAATTGACGGTGAAATTATTTGCCCTTATCTTGATGGCATTAGAAAAACTGTTAATGATGTTCATTATGTGATTAGCAATGGTGTAGAAATTCCAGTTGGTGAGAGTGAGTTTGCGAAAGATAAGACCTTTGGCTTTAAAAGTAGCAACTTAAAAGATTATGTTGAAGAAAAGACCAATGGCAAGTATAAGGCGTGCGATTGTGTTTCTATTGGTTTAGATGATAATGATATCGTTGGTAAATTAAATAGTGTTACAAACTTCAATAAGGTGATTGTCAATTGTACATCAGTGGATGATTTAAGAAAATTTGTATGTGCTTATAAACATACAAATAAGAAATTTTTATTTAGATGTGCAGCATCTTTGGTTAAAGAATTAGGTAATATTACGGATATTCCTTATTTAGATAGTAAAAAGTGTATATCTTATGGAAGTGGTGGTTTGATTCTAGCTGGTTCTCATGTTAAGAATACAAGTGATCAATTGGCGTATTTGAAGAAACATGATTCAAATGTCGATTATGTTGAATTTAATCAACATGAAGTTTTAACTAATCATTTACATGATGAGGCAATTAGATGTGCGAAAGAAATAGATGAAAAGTTAAGACAAAATAAAACGGTTTTATTAGCTACTAGAAGAGATCGTGTAGATTTCCCTGGTGATGATAAAGAAAAACAATTAGAAATGGCAGTAAGCATTTCTAGAGAGCTTACAGGTATCTTATCTTTATTAAAGGTACGTCCTTCATTCTTGATATCTAAGGGTGGCATTACTTCTTATGATTGTTTAAGTATTGGTTTAAATGTTAAGAAGGCATTAGCGCTTGGACAAATTGAAAAGAACGTAGGGGTAATAAGGATTTTAGATGATTCTAAATTTAAAGATATGCCTGTAGTAATCTTCCCAGGTAATGTAGGTAGTGTAGATACTTTATATAAGATAACAGAAAGGTTAAAGGGTATGGAAAAGAAAGTATTTGGTTATCCAAAATTTGATGAGAAAGGTGAGATGATTCTAACAACTTATGACAATGAATATAGCGATATGTTAATGGATATTCGTGTATATAAGTTGACTAAGGGTGAAACCTTGGCGTTTACAAGTAGCGATGAAGAAGTTGCTGTTTTACTTTTGAATGGCGAATTAGAAATGGATGTTGATGGTGTTAAGGAAAGTGTGACTAGAAGATCGGTCTTCCTTGATGGACCATATGCTGGACATGTTTCTAAGAATAAGACTATTGTGGTTAAGGCTAATAGCGAAACTGAAATTCTTGTTCAAAAGACAAAGAATGACAATGATTTCAAGTCTAAGTTATATAAGCCTAGTGATGCTCCATTCAATTATTCTAACAAGGGTAAGTACAATAATACGGCAGCTAGAAGAGTTAATACAATCTTTGATCATGACATCAATCCACTAAGCAACATGGTTTTGGGCGAGGTTTTAAATGATCCAGGTAACTGGTCGGGCTATCTTCCTCATAGACACCCACAGCCTGAATGTTATTACTTTTTATTCGATCATGAAGAAGGCTTTGGAGCTAGTTATGTAGGAGATGAGGTGTTTAAGAGCACTAACCGTAGTTTCTCAGCTATTCCAGGTGGTAAGTTACATCCTCAAGTATGCGCTCCAGGCTATCAAATGTATACTTGTTGGATGATTAGACATTTGGATGGCAATCCTTGGTTACAAACAGATAGATGTGAAGATGATGCTTATGTTTGGCTAAAGGAAGCTGAATTTGATCCTGAAACTAATTCATTTAAGAAATAAATAAGACATGTTAAAGATACCTTTTCTCTAAACAAGAAGATTGTATCAATAAAAGGCGCTTAAGGTTAGAAATCCTGAAGCGCCTTTTAAGTTTTAAGCCTTATTTTAAGGGCTATACGAAACTAGAGGTTGAATTTATAGTATTGTTGCTAGTGTT
>CAKUTY010000211.1 GCA_934692455.1 uncultured Erysipelotrichaceae bacterium | reverse complement strand
ATTTGTATAGATAGTGAATCAAGCACGTTGCCGGTTAGAGAACTCTCGAAAGAGAGTTTTTCTTTTTGTCTAGAATAGCCTCGTTATTATTGATGTGGGGGTTTATTTTGGGTTAATAAACAATACTAAAAACTGTATAAGCTTATATAAAATTTGTTCAAATATGAACTAATATTTACTATATAATATTGATGTTATTTAATTTTCAATTTCATAGAATTATTAGCTGATTTAGATAACGATGAAAAATATGAAAATTACTTCAAGATTCTAAAAGGAGGGTTAAGAATTTGAATCAATTTCCACATTTATTTGAACCTATTCAAATCGGAAAGACTACGGTAAAGAACCGTATTTTTATGCCACCTATTTCTACAAATATGGCTGACAAAGGTTATGTTACTGATGATTTAGTGGCACACTATTCAGCCAGAGCCAAAGGTGGCGTTGGTCTTATTGTTACTGAAGTAGTTACAGTAGAACCTACCTATGTATACTTACCTGGTGATATGTCTATCTATGATGACAGTTTTATCCCTGGTTGGAAAAAATTAGTTGATGGAGTTCATAAGTATGACGCAAAAATTTTAGCTCAATTATTCCATCCTGCTTATATGGCGTTCCCTGTACCTGGTACACCTCAATTAATTGCACCAAGTAATGTTGGACCATATTACGCAAAAAGTGCACCAAGACCTGCAACTGTTGAGGAACTACATACAATCGTTGATCAATTTGGTCAAGCTGCTCACCGTGTACAATTAGCTGGTGGCGATGGTGTTGAAATTCAATGTGCGCATGCTCATGGATTATTAGGTGGCTTCTTAACACCTTTATATAACAAACGTACAGACGAATATGGCGGTAACATCGATGGACGTTTACGTCTATGCTTAGAAGTTATCGAATCAATTCGTAAGTATTGTGGCGATGACTTCATCATTGATGTTCGTATCAGTGGTGATGAATACAGTGAAGGTGGTTTAACATTAAATGACCAAATCTATGTTTCTAAGCAATTAGAAAAAGCTGGTGTTGACTTCATTCATGTTTCTGGTGGCAATACAATTAAGCGTGGATCAAGCATGCCTGCTCCAGGTACTAGTCCTGCTCCACATGCTCATTGTTCAGAAGAAATCAAGAAACACGTTAACATCCCAGTAGCAACTGTAGCTCGTATCAACGAACCATGGATTGCTGAAGAGTTAATCGAAAATGGCAAGTGCGACATGTGCATGATTGGTCGTGCTAACCTTTGCGATAGCGAATTTGCTAATAAGGCATTTGAGGGCAAGACTGACGATATCCGCCCATGTATCGGCTGTGGTCGTTGTTTAACAGGTATCATGATGGGCAAACGTATTAGTTGCACAGTAAATCCAAGTGTTGAAGATGATACAGTTGAAAAAGCTGCTGAAAAGAAGAAAGTATTAGTTATTGGTGGTGGTCCTGCTGGTATGGAAGCTGCTTATGTAGCACACCAAAGAGGCCATGAAGTTGTATTGTGCGAAAAGTCTAATGAGCTAGGTGGCCAATTAAGAATTGCTGCTGTACCTATCGCTAAACAAGAACTATGCCGCGTAATCAAATATATGAAGAGAAGACTTGATAATGCAGGCATCAAAGTAAGACTAAATACAGAGGTAACGGAAGAAATGCTTAACAATGAATTCAAAGATTATGAAATCATTTGTTCATGTGGCGCTATTTCTAAAGAAATCCCTCCATTTAAAGTATTTAAGAATTGCATGACAGCTGATGAAGTACTATCAGGCAGCAAATGCCCAGGTAGAAACATTGTTGTTCTTGGTGGTGGCAGTGTTGGCTGTGAAACCGCTGATTTCTTAGCTCCATTAATCAACGACTTGTTCCCAATGAACCGTAAGGTTACAATCCTAGAAATGACTAATAGCCTAATGCCAGGTGAAGGTGGTGCTGCTAAGTCTAGACTTACTCAAAGATTGATGCAAAAGGGTGTAAACATTGAAATGAGTGCTCAAGTTACTAAAGTGGATGAGAATACTATCACTTATGTTAGGAATGGCGTAGAACACGTTATTAATGATGCTGATACATTAATTTTCGCAGTTGGTTATACACCTAAGAAGATTGAAATCAATAGTGATAAGGTTCATTATATTGGCGATTGTGACAAGGTTGGAACTTTAAGAGATGCGATTACTCAAGCACATGAGTTAGCAATAAATTTATAAGGGAGAAAATTTGACAGCCAAATTTTGCGAAGTGATGCTTAAAATAAAAGAGGTTAATACTAGGAATAAACC
>CAKUTY010000210.1 GCA_934692455.1 uncultured Erysipelotrichaceae bacterium | reverse complement strand
TAACTAACCAGTTTAAAAATCCTGTTAAAAATGCGGGGATAATTATTTCTGACAATTCTTTTTTTGAAGGCTCGATAAATACAAAACACAATTCCCCTTTCTTATTAACAAAGGTTCCAACCCTTAAAAATTGAACAATAATGGAAGATACTAACCCAAGCGGAGTTGGATGATGCGCTAAGTCTGCTAAATGATGATTTTTTGCAGAAACACCAATCTCTTTTCCTCTCCAAGCGCTGTCTTGAGCTACTTTAAACATATCTTCTAATTCACTAATACAATCTTTTAATCTATCTTTTTCAATTCCTCTTATTTTTGCATATTCTTGAATGAAATTATTTACTTGTCTATGCGAAAGAGAAATGTCATTATTAACTATAGTTGTATCTGAAAATAGAAAAGAATCTAACGCTCCAAAAATAATTCCAATCGCAACTGCATATGCATAATCTTCTTTTTGTGCGTAACTAGTATATCTTTCAAGTTCTTGATTTAGTTGATTTAATCTTTTTTCTAAATTGTCTTGAAGTTCTTGCGGTATTTCCTCATACGTTTCTTCAATTTCAATAGAAACACCCGCATTTATAATTTCGGTTTCTTCTAATGCATCCATTTTATCAACAGTCAACGTTCCATCAACGACGCCTCTATAATGATCAGAATTCTCCCAATCATGTATTTCATATACCCTTGTTGCCAACAACGGATGACTATTCCACTGAACCATTGCTTCATGCATCAGTTTATTTGATGTTGAATCATTTATGAAATCTTTTAAATCAATTGCTTGTTTCATAAATTCTTCAATATTAATATTTTCATCAAAGCCATTTACCTTTAGTAACATTTTTGCCGTCTTATATGAACTTCCATCACACAGCAAAGCAGCTCTATCCGCAGACAATTCACTACATCTATCCCAAAATAGCATTGCTGTTACCAAAGTCTTAGATATGTATTTCTTTACACCAGGTATTTTTGTCAAAGGACTCGCTTCAATACCTTGTAAAAAATTCCTAGCTATAGAACTATACAAACAATGCTTGCAAGCAATGTGGCCACATTCATGTGCAAGTACACTTGCTATCATATCTGATGAACATTGCTTTATAAGTTCGCTTGTTAAACAAATATATGGTTCCGTAACACCATATGTATAAGCATTTAAATCTTGTTTATTATTAGACTTAATCATATATAAATCTGGCATTTTTTCAATCCCTAATTTTTCACATATCGGAGGTAGTAAGTTAAAAACTTCAGGCATTTGATTTTCATTTAATCTAATAGCCGTTGACAACAATCTTATCTTTTCTGCTTTTTCACTAACATTTTCCATGTAAGATTCTTGCAGTTTAACAAACATAGGAAAACGATTTAAGGCCGCAAAAGCTTTTTTATCAAGTTCATGCATATATAATTCCGCATTATATGACATAGACACTTACCTCTTGCCTTTCTTGTTCTCTTCAGGAACAAACTCAACTATATCATCCAATTTACAATCCAATGTAGTGCATAATTTTTCTAATGTATTTACCCTAACATCTTCGTTTTTTCCTAGTTTCGCCATCGCATTAGTTGTCATACCAGCTAAATGAGTTAATTCTGTTTTAGAGATTTCTTTATCAATGAGCATTTTCCAAAGTTTATTGTAATTAACAGGCATTTTTCACCTCCTAGGCTATATTTTACAATTTCATTATAATTATATATCTTGAGATATTCAAGATTTTCTTGAATTATATTGTATAATCTAATTATAGATATTGAGGAATTAATTATGATTACTAACAAATCTTCAAACATGAACCAAAATGATAAAAAAGATACCAATAATATTCTAAAAGAACCTATTACCGATTCTATCCTTGGGATAATTAAAGGCGAATATGGCCTTGAACAAATTAAAGATGAAAATCTAAATAAAAAAGAGAAGACTTAAATTCTTCTCCATTTTCACATTAAACTAACAAATATTTTTAAAACGCTACAAGCTGTGCACTGCCATCATAGCCACTTATCGCAAAATAATAACGATATTCTAAGAAATCTTCACCCACAAAAGAAATACCCAAGTTAGGTGCTCCCTCGCTCAAATAAGCATCAATCACCAATGGTTTATCATCAGTTAACTCAATCTCTTTAATCACTTCTGTTTCAAAATCACCATCAGAATAATTTAAACTAAGCAGCTTAACATCACGAAGCTTTCCATTTGGAACAACCACAAACTTATAAGTTAAATTATCATTACCATACAAAGTATAATCCTTCATGGTATTCAC
>CAKUTY010000209.1 GCA_934692455.1 uncultured Erysipelotrichaceae bacterium | reverse complement strand
CCGAGTTCCTTGGCAACAGTTCTCTCGCTCACCTTAGGCTACTCGCCTTGACCACCTGTGTCGGTTTAGGTACGGGCTACTTAGTTATAAGTTTAGAAGCTTTTCTTGAGACATGGTATATATAACTTCGCTACTTGATCGCTCGTTCACTGCTTATCACGCATTTGTTTTATAGTACGGATTTGCCAATACTACAACTACTTCGCTTAACCCCAAATCCAATAATGGGGATATACTAACCACATCTGTCACTCCATCACTAACTAAGCAGGTACTGGAATATCAACCAGTTGTCCATCGGCTACGCCTTTCGGCCTCGTCTTAGGTCCCGACTTACCCAGGGCGGACGAACCTTCCCCTGGAAACCTTAGTCTATCGGTGAATATGATTCTCACATATTTCTCGCTACTCACGCCTGCATTCTCACTTCTATACGCTCCAGCACTCCTTACGGTATACCTTCAACGCTGAATAGAACGCTCCCCTACCCAATACATGTATTGCCATAGTTTCGGTATAATGCTTAGCCCCGGTAAATTTTCCGCGCAGAATCACTCGACTAGTGAGCTGTTACGCACTCTTTGAAGGATGGCTGCTTCTGAGCCAACCTCCTAGCTGTTCACGCAATTCCACCTCGTTTTCCACTTAGCATTAATTTTGGGACCTTAACTGATGATCTGGGCTGTTTCCCTTTTGACCACGGACCTTATCACTCGTAGTCTGACTGCCGGATAAAACTGTATGCCATTCGGAGTTTGATACCAATCAGTACCTCGGGATGAGGCCATCATGATTTCAGTGCTCTACCTGCACACAGATACGTCCGACGCTAGCCCTAAAGCTATTTCGGGGAGAACCAGCTATCGCCGCGTTCGTTTGGAATTTCTCCGCTATCCACAATTCATCCGCCAACATTTCAACGGGGGTCGGTTCGGTCCTCCAGTTGGTATCACCCAACCTTCAACCTGATCATGGATAGATCACAACGGCTTCGGGTCTATGTCATCGTACTAATTCGCCCTATTAAGACTCGCTTTCGCTACGGCTCCATCTTTTCGATTTAACCTCGCACGATAACATAACTCGCAGGTTCATTCTACAAAAGGCACGCCATCACACTTAAATGTGCTCTGACTTCTTGTAAGCATACGGTTTCAGGTTCTATTTCACTCCGCGCCAGCGGTTCTTTTCACCTTTCCCTCATGGTACTAGTTCACTATCGGTCATTAAGGAGTATTTAGCCTTACCGGATGGTCCCGGTGGATTCCAACAAGGTTCCACGTGCCTCGTTGTACTCAGGATACCAATAGGTTACATTTGGATTTCGTTTACTGGCCTATCACCATCTAGGGAGAAGCTTTCCAACTTCTTCAACTATCCATTTGTATACCACATTATGGTCCTACAACCCCACCTCAAAGGTGGTTTGGGCTTTTCCCCGTTCGCTCGCCACTACTAAGGGAATCATTAATTTATTTTCTTTTCCTCCAGGTACTAAGATGTTTCAATTCCCTGGGTTGCTCCATCAAAGAGTATTTATTGATCTAAGATGCAATTACCTATTACGGTAACTAGGTTGCCCTATTCGGAAATCCCCGGATCGTTGTCTACTTACGACTCCCCGAGGCATATCGCTGTTAGTTACGTCCTTCATCATCTCTTAATGCCAAGGCATCCACCGTACGCTCTTTCTATTTTATCTAATATGTGTAAGAAAACTGTTTAATCTGTTTATTGTTTATTTATTCGATTTATCAGTAAAATCTTTTTTCTAACTATTCAGAAAAAACCTTTTTATATTTAATCTCTATATCATTGTGTGTTATTTAGTTTTCAAAGAACAAACTTGAGAGACTTGTATCTCTCAAAACCAAATAAGAATATCTTAAACTAGAACGTCAGGTTTGTACTAATTATTCTCCTTAGAAAGGAGGTGATCCATCCCCACGTTCTCGTAGGGATGCCTTGTTACGACTTAACCCCAATCATCAGTCCTACCTTAGACGGCTCACTCCTTACGGTTATGCCACCGGCTTTGGGTATTACCAACTCTCATGGTTTGACGGGCGGTGTGTACAAGCCCCGAGAACGTATTCACCGCAGCATGCTGATCTGCGATTACTAGCGATTCCAACTTCATGAGGTCGAGTTGCAGACCTCAATCCGAACTGAGACGTATTTTAATAGATTAGCTCCACCTTACGGTATTGCATCTTGTTGTATACGCCATTGTAGTACGTGTGTAGCCCAGGCCATAAGGGGCATGATGATTTGACGTCATCCCCACCTTCCTCCGGTT
>CAKUTY010000208.1 GCA_934692455.1 uncultured Erysipelotrichaceae bacterium | reverse complement strand
TTTATTTTGTATAACTTATTATTGTAATATTCAATTTTTCCGCCTCCAACTTTATACAATTTGGTTCCATAATATTCGACTCTTAATTCGCCAATTTTGTATAGTTTTTTACCATTCCATTGTGGCTTTCCACCAAAGTATTTAATCAAAATTTCCTCATCAGACATAATCTTTTCCTCCTACAACTACATATTAAAAAAATACATGTACCATATTTGGTGCATGTAAATAGTTTTTTATTTATAAGGATATTATTCAAAAAGGGTTTTCAATAAGATAAACAACAAATGATTTATTTATCAAAATATCATCATTTCTAATAAACGATGGAATAGAGATACCTATCGTTATCCTTATCTTACTTCGGAGTTCAATGTCTCTTCCTTTTCAGTGCCAAGAAGTTTAACGTCTCTTGGATCGACGAATAATGGACTTACTATATAATAAATTTATTTTCATGCAACTAAATATTAATATATAGTATGTACCAAAAATGGTACGCATACATATTTACTTATTTTGCAATAAATACTATTTAAGCCATTAGTATTCAGTATTTTTCATTTAAGTTTTTATCGATATAAAAACAATTTCAATCATCCAAAGATTTAGTAAGTATCGTGTCCTTATCATGATAAAGCACAGGCGATGCCATACCCTTTTTAGCATAATTTTGTGGAATACGTTTATTTACAAAACGGTCGATTAAAGTTTTGTCTGTTGTTTCTTTTCCATCAAACATACATCTATCAGGAATAGCTGATGATTTATACCACTTATCAACTTCATATACTTTTAAAACCACTCCATCACAAGAGGCGAAAACATATGGAATTTTACTTATCCTATTTAAGTTTACTTTCCAATATTTTCTTACAGTTTCATAAACATCACCATTGTTTTCTTCTATATAAGATTTTCTAATTTTAATTATGCAGTATTTTAAATTATCATCATCAACATATTCTTTTAATGATAGATTTCTTTCAAGCGCTTCAGCACTATTGACACCTCGATCAGAACCGTGGCCAGATTGAATATTTGTTAATCCCATACCTAAAAAACAATCAATTAATGCCGCTTCAACTTCAAAGGCTTCCTTAGCCGTTAAACCGTAACGGTGTATAACATGAATAACATCTAAACCAGATAATTTTATTTCCCTAATAGTTTTAACTTTTAAAGAAACATCATCTTCATCTTTATCAATATAGTTCTCTCCATTGTAGTCTTTAAGCGCATCAGCTACATGTGCAAATACCCTATCACCTTTACCTTTACCAACATAAAATGTATTCCCATTTCTAGGGTCTATTAATCTGTAGACATAATGCTTTAATTGTTCAGAGACAGATGACGAGAAACCTTTTAATGCATTCATTCATTTTCCTCCATAAGTTAATTTTTACTTATATTTTTTAACTAATAATAAAATATCACTAGTATTTAATCTGCCGATTGCACAAGAAGAAATCTTCATCATCAATTTCTTTAACAAATACCTGTATAGAGAATACATTATTAGTTTTAGGGTTGCTTTCCAAACAATATCCATTAAAAGATAGATAGACTTCATTAAAATCATCATAGCTTAAGGTCTTATCGATTTCTTTACTCTTCTCAATACTCATTCCTACTTTAATTCCATTCGGCAATTTAGCCTCACAATCATTCATAATATAAATTTTAAACAATTTATAATTTCCTTCAGAAAAATCTTACTTACAACATTATTGTATATGTAAAAGACACCTTTGAGAAACTCTAGGTGTCCTTACAGAAAATATTATTAAATATGGAAACACTTCTTAATAGAATCGTAATCACCAATTACCATTAAACTTACATCATCACTTAAAGGTAAATCAGGAGGTACATTAACATCCATCTTACCATTCTTCTTAATACCAATGATATTTATATTATAACTATTACGAACATCAAGTCCCCTAATAGTCTTGCCAATCCACTTAGGAGGTACCTCTACTTCAAACAAGGCGTTGTCCTTATCAACCTCAACATAATCCAAGACATGATCTGCAGTATATCTAATTGCAGTCCATCTAGCCATTTGTTTCTCAGGATAAACAATATCATCAGCACCATTTCTTAACAAGAATTTCGCCTGAACATCCCTCTCAGCTCTTGAAATAACCTTCTTAGCCCCTAATTCCTTTAATAAAGAAGTAGTCTCTAAAGAATTTTGGAAATTACTGCCAATAGCTACGATACAAACATCAAAATTAGAAATACCCAATGAATTCAAGAAATAAGAATTAGTACTATCACCAATTTGTGCAT
>CAKUTY010000207.1 GCA_934692455.1 uncultured Erysipelotrichaceae bacterium | reverse complement strand
TCATTACATAATTTGTCGTCAATATATAATTCGCCACCAGAAATATCTTCTAGACCTGCAATCATTCTAAGTGTAGTAGATTTACCACAACCAGAAGGACCAACAAGAACGATAAATTCCTTATCCTTAATATCAAGTGAGAATTCTTGTACTGCAACAACACCCTCATCAGTTATTTGAAGATTAACCTTCTTCTCTTCATCATTTTTCTTAGCATGCTTCTTGTTCTTCTTTTCGTCGCTAGCTAATGGATATACTTTTTTAATATTTTTTAATTTTACTTCAGCCATATTTCTCTCCTAACCCTTAACAGCACCCATTGTGATACCCTTAGTAAAGTACTTTTGGAAAATAATGAATACTACAATAATCGGAATAGATGCAAGTGTAGCACCAGCCATAATCAAACCATAATCGGTTGAGTTTTCAGCCTGCATCTTTGCAATACCTAGAGATATTGTTAAATTTCTAGTACTAGATAACATAATCAGTTGCATAAAATAATCATTCCATGAACTAATAAATGTAAAGATTGCAAGAGCACCAACACCTGGTTTAATCATCGGATAAACTACTCTATTGAAAGTTCTAATTTCACCAGCACCATCAATCTTAGCAGCTTCTATCATCTCTGTTGGAACACCTTCCGCAAACTGTTTAATCAAGAATACGCCGAATGGCCAACCAACAATTGGATATATAACTGCGGACATGGAGTTATACAAACTAAGTGCCGACATCTCACGAATCAAAGGAATCAAGATAACCTGTTTAGGAAGAGCCATCGCCGCAACAATTAATGAGAAGACAACAGTTCTACCAACAAATCTCTTCTTAGCCAACGCATAACCTGCAAGAGCAGAAGTGATACATGTTAAAATCATTGCAACAACCGCCATCACAACCGTATTCAACAACCATCTTACAGCAGCAGGAACCCTAGGACCAGCTGAGAAGATAATCGACTTGCCATTATTGAAATATCTTGAGAAAGGAATAATGAATTCCCAAAGTGGAGCAGTCTGCTTAGAAAATAACTTTTGATAGTTTGTTAATACCCATTCCTTAGGAAACCAAACCGGAGTAACTGAATTTACTGCGGCAGGGGTCTTAAATGAACCTGTAATAATCCAATATAATGGGAACAAGAATGACAACGCAAAGATTGTAATGATAATAACAGAAATTATTTCATAGACCGGATTTTTTCTTTTACTTATAGAATTACTTGCAGCCATACTACTTCTCCTGTCCTAACTTATATTGAACACCAGAAATAATTGCGATAATTATTGCTAGTACAACGCCCATTGCGTTGGCATAACCATAACGATACAACTTGAAACAAGTGTAATAAATATAATACATGATTGTATCAGTTGCATGATTTGGACCACCACTTGTCAACAACTGAATTAATGCGAAACATTGGAACGAATTAATTGTTGTAATAATCAAAATATATAATGTTGTTGGCAAAATTTGAGGCCACTTAATTCTCCAGAAAATTCTTGTTCTTGAAGAACCATCAACCTGTGCTGCCTCAATCAATGATTGATCAACATTACCTAAAGCTGAAACATACAATACGATTGGCTGACCAACAGAAGTTGTCAATAGAATCAAGATGATACACCATAAGGCAAATCTCTCATCACCCAACCAATTTATATTCTCACTAATCAAACCAGTCGACTTACCTAAGTAGTTGAAAATACCATAATAATTATTAAACATCCATTTCCAAACTACAGTAACTGCAACTGAACCTGTAACAACCGGCAAATAGAAAATAACTCTAAATGCTGAAGTTGCCCAACCCTTTAAATCATAAATTACAGAAGCAACCCATAAAGAGAATACGCAAACAACAGGAACAGAAACAACAACGATCAAAAGTGTATTTTTAAAAGCTCTTAGGAATATATCGTCATGGAACAATTCAACATAGTTGCTTAATCCGATGAAAACATCAACAGAGTCCTTACCCATTGTTGAATCAAATAAACTTGTTACCACACACATAACCATTGGAATAATAACGAAACCAATAAAGAAAATTAAGCTTGGTAACATGAATAAATAGCCCGCTCTTGTTTCTCTTCTAATCAAAGCTTTACTTAAACTATTTTTCTTTGTCATATTATTTTCTCTTCTTCTTAAGACAATTGTAGCACCTGCAAGAGGTGCTACAATTTAGATTAATAAATTATAATAACACTACTTGTTTGCAGCTTCCACAAACTTTGCAACAGCAGTAGCAACATCAGTACCAGAACCGATTTGTTGAAGCATATTCCACCATGC
>CAKUTY010000206.1 GCA_934692455.1 uncultured Erysipelotrichaceae bacterium | reverse complement strand
GTCTGGAACAATGTCATAATATCCATTGGTTTGATAACATACTTTAAATTCTTTTCCTGCATAATCATCTTTATTTAAACGTTTGATTATCATAATAATGATTCCTTCTTTCAATTTAATGTCTCACTACTAAATTCATTCTATCAATTTGAAGAAGTATTCTCAATCTCGATAAAAACTACTGTTAAACACATTAAGCACATCACTACCATACTTCTCAACTGAATCTGACTTTGAACAACCTACTAATGTTAATAAAATACACAAAACAATTAACTTCTTCATTTAAACACCCCTTTAGTAATTAGTTATTTTGTAATATCTATATAAGTTTCTGGTCTTCTATCCCTAAACAAGCCCCAAGCTAAGCGATCTTCCCTAATCTTATCCAAGTCATATTCATGATATAGAATCTCTTCCTTATCCCTTGAAGCACTTGTTACTATCTCTCCTTTTTCATCAGTTATGAAAGAGGAACCATAGAAATTCAAAGAAGAAGACTGATTACCATTCTCTATACAAGGCTCAACAGTTTCTAAACCAATTCTATTAGCCGCAATAACAGGAACGATATTAGCGGCAGCATGCCCCATCATCACCCTTTGCCAATGAGAAGAACTATCAACATTTAAGATAGGCTCTGATCCAATAGCCGTTGGAAAGAAAATCAATTCTGCACCATTTAAAGCTAAACATCTTGCAGTCTCAGGAAACCATTGATCCCAACAAATACCAGCACCAATCTTTCCAAACTTTGTATCAAAAACCTTGAAACCAGTATTACCAGGCGTGAAATAAAACTTCTCTTGATAATAATGATCATCAGGAATATGTGTCTTTCTATAAGTGCCTAGAAGCTTGCCATCTTCTACATAAGCCAAAGTATTATAAGTGGAGTTACCACTTAGCTCATAGAAACTCACAAGAATCAAAATATTTAATTCCCCAGATAACTTAAATGCCATTTTTACCGCATCATTATCTAAAGTTTCCTTAGCATAAGCGTAATACTCATATCTTCTTTCTTGACAGAAATACTGTCTCTCAAAAAGTTCTGGCAACAAGATGATATTGGCGCCATTTTTAGCTGCTTCTCTTATCTTTGTCTCAACCTTTTTCAAATTATCTTCTAAACAATTTGAAACCTGTATCTGAATAGCTGATACCTTAACTTTTCTCATTATCTAACCTTGATACGAACCCACATATCAGACAATACTTTCTTTAAAGTATCATTATGCTTAAATACTTCATTCTTAGGATTAGACGCATCAAATGAATATGCTTCATTGCCATCATATAATTCACCCTTTGAAGATAAAGTTTCAACAACCTTCTTATTAGCTGAAGTATAACCAACAGTAATTGAACTATCCATAGCCTCATCATAATTCAACATGAAATTAATGAATTCATTAGCTAATTTAGGATTCTTAGCGTTAGCTGGAATAACCATAGAATCAGTCCAAACATTAGTACCTTCTTTTGGCATATAGTAACCCATATCCTCATTTTGAGAAATGATATAAGCAGCTGCACCACTATAAACTACCGCAATATCCTTTTCATTATTAATCATCGCATCATTTACTTCATCAGTTACATAAGCTGGATGCATTGTATCATGTAGCTCACATAACCATTCATAAGCCTCATTAATCTCATCCATGTTTTCAGTATTCATAGAATAACCTAAAGCCTTTAAAGCTACCATGAAAGAATCTCTTTCAGAATCATACATGAAGATTCTATCGGCATATTCTGTATCCTTTAAAATATTCCAACCTAATTCTTCTAACTTATTAACATCAACATTCTTCTTATTATAAATAAGACCTACAGAACCCCAGAAATAAGGCATAGAATATACACCATCTGGATCATACTCATCTCTTAAAGCTACAACACCTGGATCTAAATCATCTAAGTTAGTCATATAAGAATAATCCAATGGTTGTAACATTTCTTCTTCCATTAATCTTTCAATCATATAGTCACTAGGCACAATAACATCATAAGAAGTACCACCTAATAACTTTGTATATAAAATCTCATTTGAATCAAACATAGAGTAATTAACCTTAACACCATATTCTTCTTCAAAATTTGCGATTACATCCTCACCAATATACTCACCCCAGTTGAAAACATTAAGTACATCACTTCCATACTTTTCAATTGGATCATCATCAACTGTTGTCTTAGAATCAGAACAACCAACCAAACACAATAATGCTAGCGCAAAAACAATTATCTTTTTCATTAATACGTATCATAAATTTAGGTCAGGAATTTATGATTTTTCCTTTCTTGGCCTATATATTTGTTAAGCATTCAGTCGGC
>CAKUTY010000205.1 GCA_934692455.1 uncultured Erysipelotrichaceae bacterium | reverse complement strand
CTTATTGTTTATCTCAAACGGTGCCTATTAATACTAACAAATCTAAGTATTAATGTCAATAACTTTTTGAAGATTTACTAGACGTTTGTTTAGACATCTTTAGGTCTTCAAGAAGTGCCTATTTATAGTACCAAAGATACAAAACAAAAGCAATATATCTATGCATATTTTTTAATAATTTTGATGTTTTTCGTTCTATTTTTAATTTATGTTATGCATCCCTTAAATAACGGTCGTTGGCGTGGTTATTAATTTATCCTGGCTATATATTCCGTCTAGCCACGACCGTGGACTACCAATTGTTCTAGAAACAACAGCTTCTTGCTTCATTGACCATTGCTTTCAAAAGTCTTACATAATCTCCACAAGCTTTATAAGATCGGCTAGTCCCTAGCCTACTAAATTTTATAATTTTTAATTTTATTGAAGACTTAACAATCTTAATCCCTCATTCTTAATGTTAATAGCTGCATTGATGTCTCTATTTAGTTTTGCACCGCAAACTGGACATTCCCATTCTCTTATATTTATATCTCTAATCTTAGAATTTAACTTTCCACAATTACTACATATTTGAGAAGATGGAAAGTATTTGCCAACTTTTATCAATTTCTTACCTCTATTATTTAACTTATATTCTAAATATCTAATAAAATATCCGTATCCATTGTCCAATGTTGATTTTCCTAATTTTGGTTTTTGTGACATCGATACCATATTTAAATCTTCTACACATACAACATCATAATGATTGGTTATCTCATTAGATATTTTGTGCAAATTATCATTTCGTTGATTTTTAATATGTCTATACACTTTATTAACTTTTTGTAACTGTTTTAAATAGTTATTAGATTTCGTTTCTCCTTTCTTAGCGCCTTGTTTTTTAGCTAATCTTCTTTGTAGCTTAGCTAACTTCTTTTCAGATTCTTTAAAATATTTGTGGTTAGTACCTATATTGCCTTTATCGTCAACATACAAGCCGTTTGAGCAATAATCTAGACCGATTGCATTATTTGTATCGATAATCTGCTTTAGTGGCTCAAATGTGCATTTAAACGTCACTGAGCAATAATATCTTCCATCGGAATCTTTAGATATTGTTGCAAATCGAATTACATCATCTTCTCTAGGAAGTGTATGTATCTTGCTTTTTACATCCCCAACGATAGGAAGCGTTATGTACTTATCTTTCAGTTCTATTCTGTTATTAGAATTATTCGTAGTATAAGATTTTCTCCCATAATTAAATGATTTAAACTTTGGAAATCCTTTTTTCTTAAAATCTGTTTTAATAAGTGTCAAAAGATTCTTTTGAGTATTATATAAAGCCGAATAATCAACATCATTTAGATAAGCATATTCTTTTGCAAAATCACTAAGCAACTTACTACTAAATGTTTGATTTGCTTCATAAGATTTAATCTTGTCTTCTAGAATAAGATTCCATATTTTTCTACAACAACCAAATGTTTGACTTATAATCTCTGATTGTTTCTTATTTGGATAAATACGATATTTAATAGACTTATACATGTCTTTATCTTACCCTACCTAAATCGATAATTACTCCCAAATCATTTCCATTTTATTCCCATTATCAACGTGGAAAAGTGGATAACTTAAAAAGAAGATGGTATTTAAGTCATCTTCTCGATAAATTTTATTCAACTATTTTTAAAACTAAATCAGACATTAATTTCATTTCGTTTAAATTTACATATTCAAACTTACCATGACAATTGCGGTCTCCAGTTCCTAGATTTGGGCATGGTAAACCTTTATAAGTAAGAACCGCACCGTCAGTTCCACCTCTAATAGGGGTACTTGTAGCTTTTAGCCCCATCTCTGTCATAATCTTTTTAACATTATCTACAATATCCATTCTATCTTTAATGAATTCTTTCATATTTTGATAAGAATCTTTGATTTCAAGGATACATGTATTATCTTTATATTTACTATTGATAAAGTTACATGCATTGATGAAATCCATCTTTTGTTTCTCTAGCAATGCCTTATCATGATTTCTAATAATATATTCCATTACAGTTTTTTCACAATCACCATTGATATCACACAAATGATTGAAGCCTTCGTAACCTTCAGTGTACATTGGGTTTTCATTTACTGGTAATAAACTTTGGAATTCCATTGCGATTAGAATAGAATTTAGCATCTTATTCTTTGCACTACCTGGGTGAATTGATAGACCATTAATAGTTACTTTAGCACTAGCAGCGTTGAAGTTTTCATATTCGATATCACTTGCATCACCACCATCAATAGTATATGCATAGTCAGCATTGAAGTATTCAACATCAAAATTATCACAGCCTTTGCCAATTTCCTCAT